>QIKQ01000237.1 GCA_003233075.1 Gammaproteobacteria bacterium | reverse complement strand
ATTTTATTGTAAATCATTAAATTTAATAGAAGTTAACGGGACAGCAGTGAGTTTATATTAACTATTCGATACAAAGAGACAATACAAATATGCTAACTCAATGGCCTTACATATTGGGTACACGTTCGATTTAACTTAAGATTTATTAATCGTGGCCTCCGCGACTCACTTCAGAACTGCCTTCGGCGTTTCATCAATTACTACTGGCCCTTTAGAATCCCTTCGGGTTTCAATAAGGATACAGGACTCATACTTGGTCCGACTCCATTCTGTTTTTTTCGATTTTAGCTATTTCAATCAGGTCGGCGACAACAAAGTTGTCTTCCAACGCAGCCGGACTTACGTCGATTACACTCGTCAAAGTATCATCCGAGGCTGAAAACTCCTCACTTGCTTTATTGATATAACAAGTAAAACCTGACATTGCTGTATACTTATTGTATTGTTCAATTTCCGGAATTTCAGTGCAATCCAGTTCGCGCTCCAAAACGGCGATCTCTTCCATTAATTGTTGATCTAAACGAGATTTTGATATTTGCATACTTTCTTTTTCATGTAAGCTTTTGATGCTTACATCTGGCTTTTCTTTTATTTCTTCAATAATTTTATTTTCTTTCAGTTTACTTTTTTCTACACTTGCTTGTTCTTTACTAGGCGCTTCCTCGCGTTTTATAGTTTTCAGTCTTTCATTAAGTAACTCAAAATAAGCTTCGCTGCTTGCCGGCTCAAGGTTAATTTTACTTAATCGAATCGACTTTAGTTTGTAGCCATTATCATAAAATAGAGAGCTTAGCTGATTACATAATAGCTTTGTTATTTGCTGCTGGTTTAGAATAATTTCGCCCGCACTTTTAGTCATTGCTTGTGTTTCGAATTTTGAAACTAACAAAGAAAGTAAATCATCTAAATTAATTTTTGATTTTAGAGCGACGGATAAAGGTCTTCTGACTTGTACGATTGCTAGTAAATTTAATTTAAAAATTATGTTTTCGTGTGTTTTTATCGGAAATTCTGCAATACGAACCACTTGTGTCAGAATATTATGTTTCGAGATGACACTTTCAAACACTGGCCAAATAATTTCTCTGCTATTTTTTTCATGTATTTTATTATTGAATAATCGTTTAACTCGATAGCTATGTGATTCCGCTACTCGTTGACAAGGCAATAGCAAATACGACCCTATGCCCAAAATAAGCACATACAAAAATACGTCAAATGCAAAATAAATTTCCATCACGACTTACTACAAACTAATTTGTAGATACTCCTAGCAGACAAAAAACTGCAATAATCCACAATTCCCGATGATCATGAACCATTAAATATAATAAGCCACTCTATAATTTACTGTTTTTTATTTTTTTTTAACTAATGCAGTTTAACCGTTTAATTTTTTTAACGACACCAGTTTCACCGCGAATTTCAATCTGATCGCCGTCACCGAGGTAACTAGAAAGCCCCAGTAACGCGATGATATTCGATAGTTTTATTTCTCAGGCGATGCTGACAACTTGAGAAAAACTATTCGCTTTCTCTATATAGATTAGACCGGAATTCAAAGGGAATAGCAAGATCCAAAATGAATCACAGTGCTCAAAAATGAGAATGCCATTTGTCTCTAATTGCAGTTTCTAGGGTTTTTCACGCTATGTAACAAATTCAGTTTCTAAAGCTCGGGCTAGACGCAAGTCAATTCCTACTCTTTGAAATATGACTACGTAATGAACCCGCCGCCACATCAACCAGCGCTTAATTACAAGCTTTGCAAGCTTAGGAAATGAAACAGCGTGATAAATTTCTTGTGCGGGCACTGAAGAAACTGTTCAATTGACATAAATAACGATAATTAATGAGCAAGAAAACAGCTGTAATTATCTGTAAAAAACCAACATTTTTGAGATACGTCGGCACCACAAAAAAAGAGATATTCACTACTAGAAATGGACTAGTTATTTGCACTTATTCATTGCATAATGACTCATATCATCACCTGCTTCTGTAGTTTATAGATGATTCAAATGCTATTTATAACTATTTAAATCGTGGTGATGTTTGCGCTTCCTCAACTCTAATTTTACGAGGTTATTTGTGAAAATAACTTATATTTTGTACGTTTTTGTTTTAACTGCATCTCTCGCATTAACAAATAATGCCATAGCAAACCCGGCTGACGATTTTAAGTTGGGCGTTAGTCAATATAATAAAAAGAAATTTAAAATAGCAATTTCACATCTACAAACTGCCCTCAATGGATTTAAGCAAAAATTTGGCCCAGATCATATAAAAACTGCTAATTTAAACAACTGGTTAGCATCGGCCTATTATCAGTCCCATCAATACGACAAGGCAATCAAGTACTTTCAAATTGCTCTCGAGATAAAAACAAAAAAACTGGGCTCAAGCAATATCAAACTAGCTCAACTTTATTCTGATATTGCCAACGCATATGCAGGCAAAGGCAACTACAACGAGGCTGCGGAAAAATTATTAATTAGTATAAAATTAGTTAGAAAACATTTTGGTTCCGAGAATATTAAAAATATAGAAAAATATTCAACTCTCGCCAATTTTTATTCACAATTACGCCGACACGATAACGCAGTATTATACAGCGAGCTTGTCGTTAAAATTGTCAAATCCAGTTCGCCTAACGATCACAAAAAACTCGCTTTGGCGTATAGCAAATTGGCAAATACATTCACTAAAAGAAGCGATTTAGATCAAGCAATAGAATTCTTAAATAAGGGCTTGGATATCGCCAACAAAAATCCTGCCGCAAATGAATCAGTGATCGCTGAACTTTATAATAATTTGGGTTCAGCCTATGACCAAGTAAAAAAATACGAAAAATCTATCGCAGCTTACAGGTTATCTTTGCAATTAAATGAAAATCTGTACGGAGCTGAGGATCAACGAACAACCAATATCTATAATAATCTTGGGCTCGCCTACTTTAATAAAAAAGAATACAGCAAAGCGATGCGCTATTTTCAAAAAGCATTAACTTTTGACTTGAAACGGCTAGGCTCCAATCATCCTTATATTGCAGCCTCTTACAGCAATATTGGCGTAGTTTATCTTGCAAATAATCAGCTAGCTCGATCAAAAAAATATCTGGAACGCGCTTTACTAATTAACAAGCAAAAATTTGGTGCGGAATCGTCGCAAACCGCTTTTGACTATAACAACCTAGGTTTGTACCATAAAAAACAGGGCGACAAGAATAAAGCAAAAAAACTATTTCAAAGGGCTTTTGATTCCGCAAAATCGAAACTTGGCCTAGAACATCCTGAAACCAAGTTGTATAAGAAAAACTTAGAGTCTTTGTAGAAACTAACAATATCATCTACAAAGAACAATCGTCTTTGCGAACTTGCGTAACAATCTGCCAATTGTCCATTATGACTTTAGGGCACCTCTAATTGTGTCTATTTGCACGCTGGCGACGTTGTCGAACTTTTTAAAATGCGGGTCGCGCAGCGATAAACTGCGCTTTTAAAAAGTTCTCCGCCTTGCCAGCGCACAAATAGACACAATTAGAGGTGCCCTTTAAACAAAATAACAAGGAATTGAGTTTAGAAGATTACTTCGTTGTGCTCTACGAACACCCCTCACAACGACCAATATATTTTGATTCTATTAGCCCTCAGCCCGCCAATAAGGCTTAAATCCCACTGCTGTCGCACAGCTTATGATAATCTTTCACTTAACTCTATGCAGAGTGATTAAATCGATTGATTCGTGATTTGGGACATGAAACTAGCACGAAGCATATACGCGTTAAAAAATAGACGAATTAGAAAAATTACAAAGGAATTGGTCGTTGCGAGGTGTATCACCGAGCACACCAAAGCAATCCGCAAAGCGTCATGAGCAAGCTAAGCTTGCGAATGATCTCCTAAATTCAATCTCGTGACCATTGCCTCGTAATTGGCGCATCCTTCGGATGCTCTGGACACTAAGGCGGATTGCTTCAGCTGCTTTCGCAGCTTCGCAACGACGGGCAAGGTTGAACCTAAATAAAGCAGTTGAACTCTACTGCGGCTGCATAACGCAACAAACTATTTGTGGGACAGCAGTGGCTTAAACCCTGCTTCCACGCATACACTCACACCAATACCAATGAAAACGCCTGCTGCACAGATATACCTGCTAACTGCCTAAAATCAATACTCTTTAACCTAGCCCGCATTTCTCACAGCCCATCTACTGCGACGGCCCAATTGCATACTATGACTCGTTTTCACACTATGCCTGCGCACTTGTCGGTCGTGAAAACGAGTCATAGCATACCCTTGAACCGTCTCGCTACGAAGTGCTGTGAGAAAAGCGGGCTAGGCAATGTGCCGAATAAAATACTAACTTGAGTCAAAGTTAATTCAATTCGTTAATATTTCGTACAGCTGTAAAATTTCTCCATAATGACTTTTATTCACAGATTCAAATTTTTAGTTTTCTGGTAAATCTTGCTCATTTATATATCTGAGTATTTAATAATCACTAGACTAACTTATTAATTATTATAGTATTTTAGTATTAATCAATACTCTTATTTACTGTCCGATTTATATTTAACAATGTTTTCAATGTTCCACTTACCCATTTTATCCACAAAGTTATCCACAACCCCTGGGCAATCAATCAACACATAAAATCAATGACTTAGAGCATATTGCTGTGAACTTATTGTCACTTTAAAGTACATTTATTCAACTAATAATGACCATTTCCTCTGTGGAACATTCCAATCTAATGTCACAAATCGAGGATCAAATGATTTTCGAAATAAGGCGCGAAATAACCTTTATTAACTATTCACAAGAGAATATTGAAATTTCGCTAACTTGTGCTTCTCATAATTATTAATGATAAAATAAGCCAATGACAAAAACAGCTAGTTACGTCCGAGTTGCCATTCCTGCTCCACTTTATTGTGTCTTTGATTATTCTATTCCGAACGAATTGAATAAGGAATCGATGCCGCCAGGCATCCGCTTACAAGTACCCTTTGGTAAGCAATGGCGTGTCGGTATTTTAATCGAACACATCGACAAACCCAATTTTGAAATCAATAAAATTAAACCCGTTAAACAATGCTTAGACAGTAAACCGGTGTTTGATCCGCAGATGCTAAAATTACTACGCTGGGCATCTCAGTATTATCACCACCCCTTGGGAGAAGTCACAAACGCAGCCTTACCATCACAACTGCGTAAGGGCGATGCGGCGCAAGTAAAAATGGAAACGAATTGGCAGCTAAGTCCTACAGGTCAGAACCTAAATGCTAAAGACTTGAGTCGAGCACCAAAGCAACTTGCGTTATTTCTATTTCTAAAAGAAAATCCTGAAGGCGTAGTTAAATCGCAGTTATTTGCCTTTGATGAAAAATGGGCCGCATCCATGCGCGTTTTGCTTAAAAAATCGATTGTTAAGGAAACTCAGATTCTACCTGCTAAAAAAATACTCACAGTTGATGCATTAAGTCCCGCTCTTAAATTGAATAAAGAACAATCCGATGCATTAAAAATCATATTGAATCATATTACTAGTTTTAAAACTTTCTTACTCTTTGGCGAAACGGGTAGCGGCAAAACAGAAGTTTATATGCAAACAATTGATGTTTTGCTTAAAAATATGAAGCAGGTACTAATCTTAGTACCCGAAATTGGTTTAACACCACAGCTAATATCACGCTTTCAAAAAAGGTTTGGCGACACACTTGCGGTGAGCCATTCCGGATTAAATGATTCAGAAAGATTACAAGCTTGGTTAGCAGCAAAGGAAAATACGGCGCAAGTTATATTAGGAACACGCTCGGCAGTTTTTTTACCTTGCCCAAATTTAGGTGCTATTATCGTTGATGAAGAACACGATCTATCGTTTAAACAACAAGACAGTTTCCGATATTCAGCGAGAGACGTAGCAATCCGGCGCGCACATTTTCTCAATATCCCGATCATTCTAGGTTCAGCAACGCCATCTTTAGAATCAATGTTTAATGCACGCAACAATAAATATCAAATGTTACGTCTTAGTCAACGCGCTGGAGGAGCTGAAAAACCGTTAATTCAACTCATTGATATTCGCGCTCAAAAGTTAAACGAAGGTTTGTCCGATGCGCTAGTGAAAAATATAGAATTAGAAGTACAAAATAATAAACAAGTTTTATTGTTTCTTAATCGACGAGGTTTCACACCTACAATACTTTGTCATGATTGTGGTTGGACTGCACAGTGCACACGATGTGATGCACGTCTTACCTATCATTCTCGTCACAATATCCTGCGTTGTCATCATTGCGGCAGTGAACAAGCCATGATACATAATTGTTTTGAGTGCAACAGTAAAGAGCTGCACCATTATGGTCAAGGTACTGAAAAACTAGAATCAGTTTTAAAAGAATTGTTTCCAAATTACAATATTGCTCGCATCGATCGTGACACAACTAGACGTAAAGGCAGTTTAGAAAAGACCTTAATCGAGATCAATTCTGGCAAGGTACAAATTATGATTGGCACACAAATGCTTGCCAAAGGCCATCATTTTCCGAATGTCACGCTGGTAGGAATTATCGAATCGGACCAAGGATTATTTGGCGCTGATTTTAGAACTGCGGAACGATTATCTCAACTTATTTTGCAAGTTTCAGGTCGCGCCGGTCGCGCCGAATCACGAGGCAAGGTTTTAATTCAAACTCATCACCCTGACAATCCAATAATGCAACTAATTGTTAAACAAGATTATCAGCTAATATCTGAAAATTTATTGTCGGAGCGCCAAGTCACACAATTTCCACCGTATTCTTATTTAGCCATCCTACGTGCGGAGGCCACTGAAACAAATGCTGCAATGGACTATTTGCTCGATGTTGCGGGGAAAACTACGAAAACTGAAGGCTGCAGCTTACTTGGCCCGATGCCCGCACCAATGGAAAAAAGGGCTGGTCGCTACCGCGCGCAACTAATAATTAATGCGATGCAGCGCGAACATTTACATTTCTGGATTACGCAAAATTTTAGCCAAATCACCCATTCAAAACTGGTTCGAAAAGTACGCTGGTCTATCGATATCGATCCCCAAGAAGTACTGTAAGGCTAGTTCCTGGTTGCGAGAATTTCCGAGTAGCAGCAAAGCATTTACATAGTTTGTAAAAGTCTTAATCGACAATCGACGATTTTAAGGCGATAATAGGCGACTGGCCGATTAGCCGATTCTTAGGGGCAATCCTAAGAAATAATCACTAGACGCATTTTGTATAATACAAATATTTAATTTTAAAATACAGTAAATCTCAATGGCTTAGTCAATGAAAAATCATTTTGAAGAATTAATCAATAGCGCTTACCAAAAATTAGTAGAGCAAAAAATCATTCCCGCGGATTTAAAGATACCGATTAAAATCGATCGGACTCGAAATAAGGATCACGGTGACTTTTCAGCTAATGCCGCGCTAATATTTTCTAAGCCTGCCGGACTTAAACCTAGAGAACTAGCTGAAAAACTGGTCAATGCCATGCCAGCGTCTGAACATGTTGAAAAACTAGAGATTGCTGGACCAGGCTTTATTAATGTATTTTTAAAAAAGGGCACACAGCAACAGATCATAGTTAGTATTCTTGAGCAAACTGAAAAGTTTGGTTTAAGTAACTTAGGTCAAGGTAAAAAAATCCATATCGAATATGTCTCTGCTAATCCAACTGGGCCATTACATGTAGGTCACGGCCGCGGAGCTGCCTATGGAGCAAGCTTAGCCAATGTACTAAAAGCAGTAGGCTATGAAGTTCACCGTGAATATTACGTAAATGATGCCGGACGCCAAATGGATATATTGGCTACCAGTGTTTGGTTACGTTATCTTAAACTGTGCGGCATCGAATTTAAATTTCCTAACAATGGATATCGTGGCGATTATATTTTCGACATTGCGGCCAGCTTACATCGAGAATATAAAGATAAATTTGTATTTACCGTCGACGAAATTTTTAAAGATGTGTATCAAGACGAAGTAGAAGATAGTGAATCGGGTGATAAAGAAAAACACATTGATGGCCTAATTAATAACGCTAAAACTCTTTTGACGCCCGATCACTACAAGCTCGTTTTTAAGCAAGGCTTAAATGAAATACTTAATAATATACGTCAAGACTTAAAAGAATTTGGCGTTGAGTACGATGATTGGTTTTCAGAGAGATCTCTCACTCGATCAGGTGAGGTCGATAAAGCCTTAGAGGAATTAAAACAATCCAATTACCTCTACGAAAAAAATGGCACTTTGTGGTTTAAGTCTTCGAAACTAGGAGACGAAAAAGACCGAGTGGTCGTTAGAGACAATGGCCTGAAAACTTATTTAGCATCTGACATCGCTTATCATCGTCATAAAATACAACAAAAATATGATCACGTAATCAATATTTGGGGTGCCGACCACCATGGCTATATACCACGTGTAAAAGCTGCCTTACAAGCATTAAACTTGGATCCGAATATTCTTTCTGTGCTGTTAGTGCAATTCGCAATACTTTATCGAGATGGAAAAAAAGCTTCTATGTCGACTCGATCAGGTGAATTTGTTAGTTTACGTGAATTGAGACAAGAAGTTGGTAATGACGCTGCACGATTCTTCTATGTGCTAAGGAAATCTGAACAACACATGGATTTTGATTTGGATTTAGCTAAAGAACAATCTAAAAATAATCCGGTGTATTACATACAATATGCTCACGCTAGAGTTTGCAGTGTTATTAAAAAACTTAGCGAACGTCAATTAGAACATGATTTAGAATTGGGACAAAATAATTTAGATTTACTGGATTTGGAATATGAAAAATCAATTATGCAAAAGCTGGCAGCTTTCCCAGATACTATTGAAAAAGCTGCATTAGGGAGAGAACCCCACCAAATCGCATATTACTTACGAGAATTAGCAAACGAATTCCACAGTTACTACAATGCTAAAGACGTCACAAAAATATTAGATGAAAAATCGATCGCAAAGCGAAACGCACGACTAAATTTAAGTCTGGCTGTAAAACAAGTTATAAAAAATGGACTAAGCTTGTTAGGAGTAAGCGCGCCAGAATCCATGTAAAGACAAACTAAGAACCCTCTGATTAATACAAAGCTCCTGTAACAGAGGGACAAATTAATCTGAGTTGCATTCAAGTAAGTAGGCGTCCATACAAATGGAATAGTGCTGGTTACGCTTATTGTTTTTTTAATACTAATTAGTATAAAGGGATAAGTTTAACGACTTTAAGCAAGCCAGTGCCAAAAGACTATAGACACTCAAAACGAACGCAAAACCGCCGATCCAAGCCAGCGAAACGAACATCGCCTGCTTTTTGGATGTTCATCGGATTTACGCCTGGCCTAATTTTAGCAACTTTGACTTACATTGATACACATAAAATAAAAAACCTTCCGTCGAAATCTCAAGATACCATCAGCTTTTTAAGTGACTCAACCAATCAAAATAATAATGTAAAACATCAAGTTAGCACAAAAGCAAAAGACAAGAAAAAAACGCTTAAAAAAACTAAAGTGACGCCTATCCAAGAGACCGAAATTGAATATAGTTTTTTCACTGAGCTTAAAAAACGTGAAGAAATTGTCTCGGTTAAAGATGTTGAAAAGGAAGCGAAAGCAACCGCGAAAGAATTCAAACAAAAATTAAGGAAACTTCAAGCTAAGAAAAGGAAAGAAAGAGCCAAAATAATATTAAAAAAAGAAGCGACGACAAAACAAAAAAACGATTCAAAAAACTCTCATACAAATAGTAGTAGAACCAAGCCAAAGGTTATAAAACAGACACCACCGCTGAAAAATAATTATGTGCTACAAGTTGGTTCATTTCGGACTAAGACGCATGCATTGACTCACCAGAAACGTTTGAATAAATTAGGTGTCAATACTAAAATAGAAACTGTTAAACTCAAAGGCAATCAATGGTTTCGCGTCAGTGTGGGGCCATTTAATCGATTTAAGGACATAAAGAAAAACCTGCAACGCCTGAAGAAAAACAAAATAAGCGCCATCACTGTTAAATTAAAATAAACGTCAGTATGACTTCTTTAGCGCAAGGGATAATAGTGCTACCATTGCTACTCATTTTAGTATAAATAAAAACTATATAGGACAATGCTATGCACGGAGTTAGTATCCAAGGTTTGTTGCTAATCACCCTTTTAATATTTTCATTTTTTAATGTCGCCTATGCGGACACTGACGCAGAAAATATTTATAATAAATCCGGCATTAAACTAAGCTATCCGAAAAACTGGAGTATAACTGACGATCAAACAAGTAAAAAATTCTCAATGATTGTAGTCGAATCCGAAGACGGAAAGTCGATTACTGCGCATATACTTAAAAATAATAGAATAAAGTCTCTTACTGCATATGCCAAGCTAGCCTCAAAAAAACTTGTTTATAGCTTGCGCCAAACCTTTAATGAAGAAAAAAGCTTAAGGAATGCGAAAATTGAATACCCCATTAAATTCATTAAATCAGCAATTGACTTTAACAAGAAAAAATATCCAGTAGTCATCGCAAAAACCAATGTTATCGTTAATGGTGTCAAGTTTGCCGCCAATAAGGTTTACTATTTTAAATTTAAAAAGGGCAATACCGATGCATTCTTAACTATAGGTGGGATGAACGAAGTACAAGAACAACTTGAAAGTCGCGTCAAAGCTACCTTAGCAAGGTTTAAGTTTAAAGACCGGAAGTGGTAATCTTAAAATCAAGAAGAAAAACTATCACACTATATCGCAGGATCAAGAGACTTGTGCTTTTCCCATTTTAATTTTTCTAATTCCACAGCAACATAAAACGATTCGATATAATCCATACCTAAATAGGCAATCAATTTATTTTTTTGTGGCGCATTCAGATCTTAGAATATGTAATTTTAAACACGTAAACATTTAATAAATATCTCTACAAATATCAATTCTGATGCACCAAATATAGGATAGAGTTAATTTTAAGCTTAGCTACGATTCTCATAAATTAATAAGGATGTTTATTATGGAACCTATAGACCTCGAATTATATAAAGATATATATAAAGAAATACATCAAGATGGAAAAACAGTTTGCATTCGCATTGAATACGCAGAAGAATTTGGCTGGCTATTAAGCATTTCAGATAAAAAAGGAAACTCAAGTGGATGGAATGAAACCTTCCCCACTTCAAATGCCGCAATGCAAGAAGCACTCGATGCAATTAAAAACGAAGGTATAGATGAATTTATTGGGCCACAAATAGATTTTAATTTCTTTAGCAATTTACCCAGCCTTAAAAAACCGAGTAAATTAAATTAAAGATCTCTAAAATACCATTAGCCTTTGATATTGGTCAAAACTTTATTTGCCGGGCGTTCGACTGAAAACTTAAACGGAATTTTGATTGTCTCGCCCGCTTTCGGTTGATATACCCATTCAACTAACTTTTGCTTGTTTACCTTGATATTTTTAGTGTCCTCACTAATCTCTGGACTAATCAGCTTAACTTTAATGTCTTCATTTTTTGCCAGAGGTATTTGATCCCAAATGTGAATTGCCGTGCTATGTGACTTGTTGTTTTTAACCGTAATTAAATATTCATAAGTATCACGTTTACTGCTACTAAAAACTCCAACTTTCTCGTGAAACTTATTAATAAATTTGTAGCTAACTTTAACGCCATTATCAACACCCAAATAGGTCCAAAACTTTTCCTTTGGCGCGACTGACTTAATACGTGACTGCGCGACAAAACTACCGTTAAGGAAAACATTCGCCGGGCCGGCTAATAAAGGATAGTCAGTATCATTGGTAACTTTTGCTTTTAGAAAAGCATGTTCTGACACTTTCGGTATGACTGAATAACGCATTTCCGATTTAAACTTCCTAGTAAATATGGACACCTGATGAGCGTTATTGTCTGATTTTATATTAGCGTTCTGCCTAATGACAAAAACTGCATTTAAACCCAAACTATCTACCGCAGCTTTTTGGCGAACCATTGGCTTGCTTGATTTTTCCGTAGCGATTTTTTCAAACATAGCTTTATTTTTTTTGTTATACATTGCCCTAGATCGAGAAACATCGTAGTCACTTTTTATATCTTTCTCCATTTGTAGTGCAGATTCGCGATTAGCCCAAGAGAATTTTCGAGCAGGTAGATTATAAATATTAACATACCAAGTATTTAATTTTGGCCTGACCGCACTAATACTTGGCCTGGCTGTTGATAGCTTAAGCTTGACACCACTCCAGTCTTCTCCGCTGGATTGCCTTACCATTGCCTTGTACGCCATTGACATAATTTTAGTTTTACTATTCACTCTTAAATCATACACTGGCCGCCAATTTGGACCGTAAACCAGGTAAGATACTTTCAGGCTGATGCGGCCGCTGTGCGCTACGCTTACTTTAATGTGTACCTGGTTTTTTGCTTTACTTGTACTTGCACCAATTTGCCCTATTTCACGCCGTATCTTCTCAAGATCCAACTTAAGCTCACGCTTTGATAAATCTGCCTGATATATTTCTTTATCCAAACTCGATATTTTTTTACGATAAAAACTAACCATTTTCATCCATTTTTGTGGGTCTAAAATGACTTTACTGTTTTTCTGCGTGGTATTAGTTAATTTTTCAGTGATTTTTATGACAAAACTTTTTTCCGCTTTGGCTTGATCAATAGAATTATTGATAATTCGAATCTGATCGTTAATGCTTTGTAATTTTCCTTTTAAAAGAAAAGTTTTTTTATTACTAATATTTTTCAAAAATACTTTTTTATATTTGACATCTACCAACTCCACTGAACCCTTGCCATTAACTTGAATACTATTTTGATCAATATTAGTTGGCAAATGATCAAATATTAAAGTGTGTGAACCCTTATTAAGTACCTTTATTAAAGTCCGAGTAACCTGAGCCCTGTCTGCATATACCGTAACATCAGTTGGTTTAGCGTTGACCACTATTGCACTATTTTCCCCGGCATAAGTCTGCGCTGCAGTGATGACCAATAAAAAAAACAGTATTACTTTATTAGAATAATGAATTCGCATTATTAATGCTCCCATTTGAATTGAAACAAATACAAAGTGAGGGTGTAAGTACCCTCAATACATAGCCACTAAACGTATTACAATCGAGAAGGGGTTAATTATTTTAAATTATTCATAATCCAGCTTTAATCCCACACCATTGTTTAGTGCACTTATATACAGATCTTTTAATATTTTAACCCTGAGATTTAGCATTGGACGTTAAAGCCTGTAGTGGTCAGAAATTTAGGCACTAAAAATACAAATTTTCTTAATTCAATTTGGAGTTTTATGACCTGCGTAATAAAAATTAACACTTATTTAGTGAAGTCCGAAGCATGCTATACTGCGGATATGTCAAAATCTCCAGCTGAAACGGCTAATGACGAGGATTTAATGTTGCGCTATGCGACGCAAGGTGACTGTGCAGCATTTGAATTACTCGTGGCTAGACATGCGAGCGGACTAAAAAAGTACTTGTTTTTTATGTGTTACGATGACGCCATAGCAGAAGATTTAGTTCAAGAGGCTTGGGTAAAGTTAATACGAGCTAGAGAATGTTACAAGCCAAGCGCAAAATTCAAGACCTATCTTTATACTATAGGACATCACTGCTTTATTGACGGCTTGCGAAAAATAAAAGCCAGACCAATCACTGTTTCCAGCCAATCGGAAGAAGGCGTTGAGCAAATAAGTCAAGTACAAAGTAGAGACCAGCCGCTTGATCAACAATATCAAAATCAAGCAAGCCGTAAGCAATTATTTAACGCGATAAAAAAATTACCCGAAGCTCAACGTGCAGCTCTGCTTTTATACGGAGAGGGATATTCGATTAACGAAATATCGGAAATCACAAAGTGTCATTATGAGAAAGTCAAAAGCCAATTACGTTATGCCAAAGATAAAATAAAATCTATTAAAATAGAATTTATGGGTAAGGATTGATTTATGTCAGATGATATAGACAATACTAATCCCTCGCCATCACAATCTAATAGGCAAGATTGGTACGATGAACTCGCCGTTAGGCCGCCTTCGGATAAGCTAATTCAATCCATTCTTGATGTAGCAAAAAAAGAAGTGTCTGAAGAATATATAGGTTTAGGTGACTTTCGAAAACAATATCAATCACTCGAAATCGATTCTATTAGCTCAACATTAAGCAACAGCATATTAGATGAGGCCAAGCAGTCTACTCAACAGACAACAAGTATAGTTAAATTTGGAAATTCAAAAAACAAGCAAGCAAAAAATATTATTCATTCTAAAATTCTTCAGTGGAATAGACACTTATCAATTGCCGCCGGATTAGTTGTTGCTGTTTTTGTTTCTATTCACCTACTTGATTTTCCAGTGCTAGAAAACGATACTAGCTTACCCAAAATTGAAATACGCCAAGAAAATTTTTCTAAAGTGACTAAGGAAAAGAAGAATATCGCTGGAGAAGAATTCCGAAAATCAGATGTGATGCTCGAAAGGGATTACGATGTTTCCCGAACGAAGATGAAAAGTGAAAGCCATCTAACCCGAGCAATAAAAAGTTATCAAAAACTAGCCGCTAAGGGCGATGCTCAAGCTCAATTTAGACTAGCACAAGCGTATGAATCTAGCACAGGCGTTAAAAAAAATAGTCGCAAAGCAGTCTACTGGTATCAACTTGCTGCCGTAGCCGGTTACACCCAAGCTCAATATAAACTGGCAACACTCTATTGGTACGGCAAGAACTTAGCACAAAACTATAAATTTGCATTTGATTGGTTTAATACCGCGGCAAAACAAGGCCATGCCCTCTCGTATTACTATTTAGGCCTTGCCTATCGATCTGGTCAAGGTGTGGCTGCCAACCCCAAACAAGCTACATTATGGCTAGAAAAAGCCCGCCAAGCAAAAGTATCTTGTGCGAATGATATATTGAATAAAGTTGCTCTGCATAAAATAATCTTGTCAGAAAAGGTCATGGACTGTAAACCAAAAATACAATAAACAGTTTTTTATACAAGTAAACATTCAAACCTAGTTTAATCAGTTGAACGGCCTAGCCCGCATTTCTCACAGCCCATCTACTGCGGCGGCCCAATTGCATACTATGACTCGTTTTCACTCGGTCCAAGCGCTCGACATAGTGTCGACTATGCCTGCGCACTTGCCGGTCGTGAAAACGAGTCATAGCATACCCTTGCCCTTTAGAATCCCTTTCGGGCTTCATTAAGGATACACTTAACTCGCTATGCGAGTTCT
>QIKQ01000349.1 GCA_003233075.1 Gammaproteobacteria bacterium | reverse complement strand
AGGTCTTGGAAAAGTGGCATGGCTGGCCGAAAAGATTATCGAAGTATAAATACGGCTCGCTTAAAATCACAGCAGTTGGCTTAATACAGCTTAATTTTTAGCTGTGTGTGACTAATATGTGAAATTATTTGATAAATTACTAGAAAAATCTTGATTCAAAACAAACATGATTGATATAGTTAAGTTAAATCTAACGACTACAAATACAAAAACTTGGAGTTATATTTTATGTGTGGCGAGGTGCGAACCAATAAAAAACTAGACTCAAAAAGAGCGTTAAGTTTATTTCTGATGCTATTTGTTTTTATTTCCTCATTTGCTGATGTGGGTAATTGGCGTCGATATCACGACGAAGGACTATCCTCATTCAATAAGGGTGATTATAAGGCGGCAGAAGCGAAATTTAAACAGGCGATTGGTATCGCGGAAGATGATTTATCACGATCTAAGTACCATGCTAAATCACTTTTTCGTTTGGGTATTACCTTACATAAACTTGGTAAATCTAATAAAGGCATTAGCCTAATGGAAAAGGCGCATAAGTATATGCGCAAGAAACTTGGTAAGCGAGATAAGGAAACATTAATTTTATTAACTGGCATTGCCGATATTCGTTTACAGTCTGGACGACCACAATACGCAGAAAAAATTTATCGTACTGTCTTAAAGTATCGAATTAAGGAATTAGGTGAAAATCACAACTTAGTTGCTGCAACTCGTGAAAGTTTAGCCAGAACACTAGGACAGTTAGATAAAAACGAAGAAGCTGTTGAGTTATTTGAACTTGCAATAAAAATAACTAAAAAAAATGGTGGTAACGAAGCATTTTTAGCAGGTCAATATGAGGAGTATGCGAAGTTATTAAAACGCATAGGTGAGCACAAGAAGGCGGAAAAATTTTCCAATAAAGCGATGGAAATGCGTTCCACGTCTAAAGCCCAATCTGCGATTAATGCGCCTACCGATCATGGTTTTAAACTCTCAAAAACTGCCGGTGAATATAAAGAACCACCAGGTTTTTTAAATTTCAAAACGACGATGATTAATAAGGGTTATAATTTTTCGGAAGAATACATGCACCGTTTATGTAAAAATAAGAAGTTTTTTACACTGGTGCATCATTGTATTGTTTACTGGTTTAAATCAAGTCAGCGCGCAAGAGGTGGCGTCTATCCACTTGCGACCTTGAAAATAATTCAATATGGCGATCAATCAAGCGCAGAAGAAGCATTTAATAATTTGAAAAAATCAGCCAACCCAAATACTGGCGTAAATTACGAGTGGGATTATATTGTCAATCACGGCAATCATATGTACTGGCTAAATGCGAGCTGTTCTTTTTCAAAAACGAAATGGGCTGGTATGTTAACAGAATTAAAAACCGCTATGAGTATCAGCGATGATTCACAAATGCCAAAAATGAATTGTAAATGTGGTGGTGGTTGTAAGTAGTTGAGTTTGAAAATGCAAATAAGAATGTAGCCCGCACGAAGCGTTCGAAGAACGCGTACTGCGGGGAAAAGCCTGAGATGATATTAGAAATTAGTTCGTAGTGTTCCCGCAATGCGTTGCCTGCGCCAAATATGATCTCACTGTATTGACACACTTCGTATAGACAATAGATTCAGCTTACCCCGCAGCTTGCTGCGGGCACAACCCATTGGGGGTTTCCAAAGGGGGAGAATGGAATTATCCCCCCCATGCAAATTGGGGTCGCCCGTGCGAATTCACTTCGCGCGGAGCGGAATCTATTAGGCTAAAATACCCCGTCCGCTTGCGGCGGGGAAGTTTATTTAATTCCATCAGATGCAATTATTCTAAAATATTCAAACACTACTGACACCACGCTGTCAGTAGGCCTCAGTTATGCTTTATTCTTAATTCAAACGAGAGTAAAGGAGATTGAGATGCTCGAAGAAACTAAGAAACACGGCATGTTTAGCTGGAATGAGTTACTAACCTCAGATGTAGAGGCGGCGAAAAGTTTTTACGGTGAGCTTTTGGGCTGGACATTGGAAGATTGTGAAATGAGTGAAATGCCCTATACCGTCATTAAATCGAATGACATGTTTATCGGTGGCATTATGCAGACGCCAGCAGAGGCGAAAGGTATGCCGCCGATGTGGGGGCCTTATGTCACAGTGGATGATGTGCATGCGGTTGCTAAGCGGGCGATTGATTTGGGTGGCAAGATTCTTCTTGATCCAAAGAAGATTCCCGAAACAGGCACATTTTGTGTCATTCAGGATCCTCAAGGTGCAACTTTGTCGATCATTTCCTACGACGCTTAGATAGTTGCAATGCTTTAGGCCAGCACAGTTCGTTTAAAAACAGGGGGGTTGCTGGCCTGTGTTTTTAATCTTTGAATGTATTACACTGGTTCCTCTGATTATCCAAAGAATTGCTATCCATGCGTAGAGCTGATCGTTTATTTCAAATTATTCAATTGCTTCGTTATGATCGAGTCACTACGGCGCGTGTCTTGGCTGTGGAATTAGAAGTTTCTGAGCGCACCATTTATCGTGATGTCCAGGATTTGTCTTTGTCTGGCATGCCGATTGAGGGTGAGGCGGGAGTGGGTTATAGACTCATGCGCGGTTTTCATTTGCCACCTTTAATGTTCAGTGAAGAAGAGCTTGCTGCTTTAATTTTGGGTGCGCGTATGGTAAAGGCATGGACGGATAAAACCATGGCGCGTGCTGCCAATCAAGCAATGAGTAAAATCGAGGCGGTATTGCCAGAACAGTTAAGACCCGAAATGGAACGCGAAGAAATACTGGTACCCGATTTTAGCGAATTTAATAAGGTAAGCGAGACATGGACCTTATTGCGTGTTGCGATTAAAAAATTAAATAAAGTTGAATTCGATTATAATCGTGAAGACGGTGAACCAAGTCATCGTACAGTTCTGCCATTGGGTTTGTTTTATTGGGGTAAGGTTTGGACCTTGGTTGCTTGGTGCGAGCTTAGAAACGCGTATCGGCATTTTCGCTTGGATCGTATGAAAACGCTAGAGATACTAGATACGTGCTATGAAATTTTGCCTGATCGATCATTGCAAGACTATATGAGCATGATGTGTGAAGAATAGTTTGGGTAAATATAGCTATTCTAATAATGGCTAGGGTCTCGCTTTTGCTCTAGCTGAATATTATTCTGTTAGTTTAGTTTTCAAATAACTGGCAAGTGCGGAGCATCAATTCAATCGTCGTTGCGAGCCCGAACGAAGTGAGTGGCGAAGCAATCTCCTAATTATTTTCGACATTCTTTTTCTAAAAAATACCATTTATTTTACGAGATTGCTTCAACGGCATTGGCCGCTTCGCAAAGACGAATATTTTCTAGCTTCATGTCTCCATCTACTATTCTCTCATTTTTACTTTAAATTACTGCATTTCGTGGAATAGGACTAAAGTTAAAGAGACAGCACTGGTCTAACCCGCTTTTCTCACAGCACTTCGTAGCGAGACGACGCCTTCGACTCAGTTGGATTTGTCATTCGAATAGCATATGGGCTTGTAAGTTAGCATATTCGAAAGTTGCTACTTTATGTTTTCTATAAGCCAACTCGACGTAATTTTCGTAACATCTCAAGTGGGTACAAAGTGCCGCGCCAGACTATACCGCCTCTTTTTATGCACTTGACACCAGAGTTAACGATCATTATAAGAATGACTAACATGCCAAGCGGCAATAACAAACTAGAACTCTGAGTATTTTTAAGCCGAAGATTAAAAATGAACATGGTGATCGGGTAGATCGCAATTGCGGTTAAGCCGAGTATCCATAACGAATTGTCGGCATAGAGTCCATAGGTCAAGCTAATAAAGGGGCCTAATATTATGCAGGTAGCGAAAGTGACTGTAAAAATTAATTTTTTTACATTGTAATGTGCTGAAGCGGCGAATAAGTTTTTTTCCATACCGTTAAACATTTGTTTAATGCTGTGGTACCAATGCAGTTGCACGTGTTGGTTGGCAAAGGCGAAGCTAGTTTTCCCTCCCGCCTTTTTGATCGCTAAACCTAAACCAACATCATCACAGACTTCCATGCGTAACCAGGAAAAAGCAGCAGATTTTTTTAACATATTCTTTTTAACTAAATTAAATGCACCCACCCCGACGGCAGCATCGGTTTTTGGATTGTTAATTTTGTTCATTTTGACGGTTACTAGAAACATGACTTGAAACGCAGTGATGATAGTATTCAATAAAAATGAATGACTGATCGCTTTTGGAAATAAAGTTAAATGGTCGCATTTACTTTGCTGAGCAAACCTAACTGCTTTCGACAGGGTATCGCTTTTCAAGTGTATGTCGGCATCGGTAAATAAAATCCATTCGCCTTCGGCGATGCTGGCACCTCGTTTCAAGGCGTAAACCTTGCCTAACCATTTAGGCGGTAAGTCATCAATATGGACTACTTTTAGATTCGCATGTTTTTCTTGCCATTGATTAAGTATCTTACCAGTCGAATCTGTAGACCGATCATTGACTACAATGACTTCGAAGTCAGGGTAGTTTTGGCTTAGCAAGGTTGGCAATGCTTTTTCGATGGTATCAGCTTCATTGCAAGCGGCAACCACGATGCTTAATTTCGGTAGCTTAGTATTGTCTTGAAGTTTTAATTTTTCAAAACGCGGAATTTTAATGACTGACATAAATGCTTGCAAGAACATTAAAAACCACATAAGACAAAATACAATACAAAATCCCCAAATTAACATTTCTAAAATATTCATACACGGTGCTCTTATAAAAATGTAAGTTACTAAACTAAAATCCCTTATCGCTAACTAACAAAATCCTGGTATTATTAAGATAGGTTTAGTCTAGTTGAAATAAAATATCTCTGTTAGGTTAGTGACTGGATTAAGCTTATTACCATTCCGGAGTCCGCAAAGTTAAACTTAACATTATCCTATGAATCTAATGTTATATTGATTATGTTAAACTAGCTCGACAAATACACCATACCTCAATTATCTTAACGCCTTGCTGGTATAAACGTTTACTTAGTTCATCAACAGTTGAGCCTGTAGTGACGACATCGTCTATTATTGCAATATGATGCAGGCCATTTAGATGATCCACGCTAAACGCATTTTTTACATTCTTCTGCCGATCTTTTGCTTTTAGAGTGGATTGGGCTTGGGTCGCGCGAACACGTTGACAGACGCTAGATAAAATCGGAATCCCAAGAGATTGGGATACACTACGGGCAATTTCCATGGATTGATTGAAGCCACGGTTTCTTTGTCTCGTGTAATGCAGAGGCATTGGAATGAGAGCCTCAGGCAAGGGTTTATTTTGATCGCCTACTCGTTTCGAGAGTAAATATCCAAAACTCTTCGCTAGATACAATTTACGACCAAATTTAAGCTTATGAATCAATTTAGGCAGGGGGTATTGGTAATAAAATACGCTTGCTAGCGAGTGATATTGAGGAGCTGAATTTAAGCAATTGCCGCATAAAGGCAGGGTTTCTTGATAGTACTCTAAATCAAGGTGTTCTAGATTCCTGCCACAGCGAAAACAGCTCTGCCGAACCCAGGGCAAGAGAGAACTACATTGATTACAAATACTTAGTTTACGGATTCGTTTGTCTTCTGCTAATTGAAGGCCGCAAACTACGCAATAATAAAAATCAATCTTGCTTACGAAATGACTAATAAACGCACATATGTTAACAATTTCACCTCCTCTAAGTTGACAAAAATCTTGTCTTACATCATTATTCAGCCTAACTTCAAATCCGTTTAATATTGAGAGATTTTCAAGGCAAAATTTGATGACAAAATTAGAGGCACATGTTCGCTATAATTGGACAAAAGAAGAAATTGAAACATTATTCGAGTTGCCTTTTAACGACTTACTTTTTCAAGCGCATACAACTTATCGTCAGTATTTTGATGCGAATGAAGTACAAATTAGTACCCTACTTAATATAAAGACTGGAGCCTGCCCTGAAGATTGTGCTTATTGCTCTCAGAGTGGGCATCATAATACCGAACTCAAAAAAGAAAAATTAATGGGTTTGGAGCAAATCGTTGCTGCCGCCAAAAAAGCCAAAGCGGGTGGTGCTAGCCGGTTTTGCATGGGAGCTGCTTGGCGTTCGCCGCATCAAAAAGATATGGCACAAGTTTGTGAGATAGTGCAAGAAGTTAAAGCGCTTGGACTTGAAACCTGTATGACTTTAGGTATGTTAGATGAAGGCAAAGCCACGCAATTAAAAAGTGCAGGTTTGGATTATTATAATCATAATCTTGATACCTCGCCTGAATATTACCCGGATATTATAAGCACTCGAACCTACGATGATAGACTTGAAACTCTTGCTCATGTCAGAAATGCAGGCGTAAACGTTTGTTGTGGCGGTATCGTCGGTATGGGCGAGAGTAAATTGGATCGAGTGAGTTTTTTGCATCAGCTAGCCACCTTGGAAGAGCACCCGCAAAGTGTGCCGATTAATCAATTAGTCAAAGTAAAGGGCACACCCTTGGCAGAGACTGAAAACTTAGATGCCTTAGATTTTATTCGTATGATCGCAGTAGCACGAATACTAATGCCAAAATCAGTTGTGCGTTTATCGGCTGGGCGCAATGAAATGTCTGACGAAACTCAGGCTTTATGTTTTTTTGCTGGCGCCAATTCAATTTTTTACGGTGACAAATTATTAACGACAGAAAACCCAGATACTAATCATGATCAAGCCCTGTTTAATAAATTAGGGATTAAACCAATGTCAGTATCTCCTTAGTACTATTTTTCAACTTATTATTAAGTTCGGACATGTCTAATTTTATTTCAGAACTAGCAAGTGAACTCAACTTGCGTAAACAAGATCACTTGTATCGTCAGCGCTTAGTTGTTGATGAAAGCACGGCTGCAAAATTAAAAATAAACGGCAAATCCTATGTGAATTTTTGCAGCAACGATTATCTCGGTTTAGCGAGCGATGCAAAATTAAAGCTTGCGTTGCAACAGGCAACAGAAAAATACGGCGTCGGCTCTGGTGCATCGCAATTAGTTTGTGGTTACAGTCAATCGCATCAGCAGCTTGAACTTGAGCTAGCTGATTTTTTGCAACGCCCTAGAGCAGTGGTTTTTTCGTCGGGTTTTTTAGCAAATTTAGGAGTGATATCCAGCTTATTAAATAAGAATGATTCGGCTTATTTAGATAGACTAAATCATGCTTCAATAATTGATGGTGTTAAATTTAGTGGTGCTAAATTTGAGCGGTACGCGCATAAAAATGTTGAAGATTTAGAGCGACGATTAAAAAAACCTAACTCAGGAAAAAATTTAGTTATTAGCGATGGTGTGTTTAGCATGGACGGCGATATTGCGCCAATGTCGCAGTTAACTCAGCTTACGAAACAACATGACGCATTATTAATGATTGATGATGCTCATGGGGTTGGTGTGTTAGGTAAAAATGCCAGAGGATGTATAGAGTTGGCGAACACAGAGACTCAAAAAGTCGATATATTAGTTGGTACTTTTGGTAAGGCCTTTGGTACTTGTGGCGCATTTGTCAGTGGCAAAGAAGAAATTATTGAAACGATTATCCAAAAGTCAAGAACGTTAATATATACGACAGCACTGCCAGCCGCGATCACTGAAACAACGCGAGCCAGTTTAAAATTAATTAGAACAGAAAGTTGGCGGCGCGATAAACTAAACTCGAATATAGAATATTTCAAACGACAATCGGAACGAAATGGAATTAACTTAAGTGGTTCGTCAACTGCGATTCAGCCAATTATTGTCGGTAGTTCTGAAGCAAGCTTGGCCTTAAGCGAGGCTTTAAAGCATGCGGGTTTATTGGTGATTGCGATCAGGCCGCCCACGGTAGCGAAAAACAGTGCGCGATTACGGATTACCTTGAGCGCAGCCCATGATCAGAATCAAATTGATTTGCTTGTTTCTACTTTAAGTGCGCAATTAAAATCTTTAGGACTTGCAACTAAGCATGACTAATCTTAATTACAGCGAAGTTGGCTCAGGTCCGAGTTTGGTTTTGTTGCATGGCTGGGGAGCGAATTCAGCTGTCTGGTCTTATGTGCAAGACTATTTTAAAGCAGATTACTGTGTGCGTAGTGTTGATCTGCCGGGGTATGGTGAAAACTACACGATAGAAGAGTCGGATTTTGAGGCAAGCTGCTTATTAGTCGCGGATGTTATTCCTGATAATTCCATTGTTATTGCGTGGTCGCTTAGTGGCCTCTTGGCATTAAACATCGCGAAACAAAGCAATCACAAAATTAATAAAATTGTATTTACCTGTAGTTCGCCCTGTTTTGTTAATAAATCAGATTGGTTGTACGGCGTCGAAAAAAATGTTTTCGAACAATTTTCAGATCAATTAAGTGAAAATCATGCGGCTTGTTTATTACGTTTTTTAAGTTTGCAAACACGTGGTGCGAAAGATGAAAAGCAGATTTTGAAAACTTTACGTAAAGTTTGTTTATCAAGTGTCTCGCCTTCCGCCAAAACTTTGCAGACTGGCTTAGATTGGTTATGCGAGATCGATATGCGAGTAAATTTTACAAACGTGCAAGTACCCATGTTATTTGTTTACGGACAATATGACGCAATTGTAAGACCAAAATTAAGTGAGCCGCTACAAAATATGAATTCGTACGCATCTAGCAGCTTGATTCAAGGTGCGGCGCACACTCCCTTTTTGTCTCATCCACGTGAGTTTAATGGTCTAGTAGAAATGTATTTAAATTCATGTGCAGTCAAGTGAATAACGATGAGTAATAATAACAGCGATAATAAGCCGGAATACTACTTGGATAAAAACCAAGTTAAACAAAATTTTGATAAAGCGGCGGAAAGCTACAGTGAGTATGCGGTACTGCAAAAAGAAATTGCATCGAGATTAGTAGAACGATTCGATTACATTACCATGGAACCCCAGGCAATATTGGACATTGGTGCTGGCACCGGTTTTTTGTGCTTAGAATTGGCAAATAAATATCCGCAGGCCAATATGATAGCCTTGGATATATCAGAAAAGATGTTATTGCAGTTAACAAAAAATGCAAATAAAAGCCTTAGTCTAGATAGCAATAAAATATTTCAAACTATTTGTGCCGATGCTGAACAGCTGCCGTTTAAAAGCCAACAATTTGATCTGGTGATTTCGAGCCTAGCCCTACAGTGGTGTAACGATCTAAACAGTGTTTTTGAACAAGTTAAGCGCATACTTAAGCCGGGTGGTTTATTTATGTTTACCACCTTTGGTCCCGATACGCTCATGGAGTTACGCCAAAGCTGGCAGCAAGTTGATGTTAATCAACATGTCAGTGCATTTTTTGATATGCATGATATCGGCGATGCCTTGTTACACGATGGTTTTGCGGAACCTGTAATGGATGCAGAAACTCTAACATTAACTTATTCTTCAGTCAGAGACTTAATGCGTGATTTGAAAAAAATCGGTGCAAGCAATGTAAGCCATGGTCGTGCTAAAAATCTGACTTCAAAAATCAAGCTAAAATTATTGGAGCAAGCTTACGAAGAATATCGTAAAGACGAGGTTTTGCCTGCCACCTATGAAATAGTCTATGGCCACGCTTGGCTGCCTGAGGCTAAAGAGAAAAAAGGTTTTACAGAAGTGAAGTTTGAATATCCCGATACATAAATGATTACAATTGAGGTTAAGCAGTGAACAAAGGCTATTTTATAACTGGTACAGATACAAATATTGGTAAAACTGAATTTGCCGTAGCGCTTATGCGGGCAATACAAGAGCGTGGTCATATCGTCAATGCTATGAAACCAATTTCCGCTGGATGCACTCCATCAAAGGAAGGTTTATTAAATGATGATGTTATTCGATTACAATCTCAGTCTTCAACGGAAATGGAGACCAGCATAATAAATCCCTATGCTTTTGAACCAGCGATTGCGCCGCATATTGCCGCTCAAGAAGTAGGTATCGAAGTCAAAATAAGTCACATTAAATCCAATTTCGACCGTATCGTATCGAATTCAGATTATGTTGTCGTTGAGGGAGTTGGCGGTTGGTGTGTGCCGATCAATAAGTTTCAAACGACAGTGGATATATTGCACCAACTGCATTTGCCAATCATTATGGTGGTAGGCATTAAGCTGGGTTGTATTAATCATGCCATGATTACTTATCAAGCGATTAAGGCGGCACGATTAAAATGTATCGCTTGGGTTGCGAATATTATTGACCCTAATATGCAACGCGCCAAACAAAATTATCACGCGATTCATGAGCGTCTTGATTGCCCCTGTATTGCAACTATTCCTTATATGTCGACACCAAAAACTGAAGAAATTTATCGATTAATTGAACTTGATCAAATTATTTAACAATCTATGTTCATGCCAGTTAACATCAAAAAGTTCGCTTGACAATATTTTGCTTCTGCTACATTCTGTAGTCATGATGTTCACGACTTCATTATTTACTTACGATAATATTATTTCGTTTCCACTTTATTTCGTCTCCACTATAGGCGAATAATTCAGAGTAGTTCACTGTTGATTTTAACCCGCCTAGTTTTTAACTAAAGCGGGTTTTTTAATGTTTATGAAATCTAGGTAGAAAATAAAATGAGTACACCAATGTTTAAGAAAAGGATACTAGAAGGACCACGCGTCCGACTTGAGCCACTCGCAAAAGAACATCATGCTGGCTTAAGCGACGCGATTGCCGATGGAAAATTATGGGAAATCAAGTTGACACTCGTACCCGAACTAGAAGGGGTTAGTCAGTTTATTGATAACGCGGAAGAAGCCTATCAGCAAGGTCGGGAACTTGCATTTGCTACTATTGATAAAGCCAGTGGACAAATTGTTGGTTCAACTCGTTTTAGGGAAATTAAAGCAGGCTTTAATCGAGTCGAAATCGGTTTTACGTTTATAAGCGCTTCCTGGCAGCGCACTTATATTAATACTGAAGCGAAACATCTAATGCTGAAGCATGCCTTTGAGGATATAAAAGTAAATCGAGTAGAATTTTTAACTGATGTATTAAATGACAAATCGCGAAATGCCATTGTTCGCATTGGCGCAACTTTTGAGGGTATTTTACGCGCGCACATGCAAATGCTGGATGGCCGAATTAGAGACTCTGCTGTTTTTAGTAT
>QIKQ01000324.1 GCA_003233075.1 Gammaproteobacteria bacterium | reverse complement strand
CCTTCGGGCTTCATTAAGGATACACTTAACTCGCTGCGCGAGTTCTGATAATCCGTCTCGCTACGAAGTGCTGTGAGAAAAGCGGGCTAGGACTTTAATTAATTCCATAAAAAAGGAGTAATGATCTATCGACCCTTACTCCTTAGTTATTTTCATTAGAGAAAAACTCTAGTATTTAGTAATTATTTCTTTTTAGCTGCTACTCGAAAAGTCTTAACAGCTTGGCCAAAATCCGACAAGTCACGATTATAGTAAAGTAATATTGGCGCATTGTAACTAAGCACGTATATCCCATCCTTAACTCCGAATCCATAGGTCATTCGCATAAATCGCAAGCCGTGATTATCGTTATACGAAATTCTTAATTTAAAGCCAACATTACCGTCAATTGTATATGGGCTATTTTCAAGAATTTTAGCATTTTTGGTTAATTTCGATTTACGATAAACAGCAACAATCAATTCGGCGAGTTCTGACGGCAACATGCCTGATTTCGGTTTTTTCTTAAGGCTTTTAAATGCCTTTTCATAAGTCCAAAACCCAAAACGCATACTCTGTATATTCAATCCATCTCGCGTTGCAGTCACTGCCTTTCTATCAATACTGAACCAAATCCAACCCGCTGGAAGCGTTACATTAAACTTTTTCTTAGGACCGTCAATTGGTTTATCTGTTTTAGTCCACGCTTTAACACAAGCTGACAACGACAATAATAATGTCGAAATGATAAGTACTTTTACTATTCTATTAATTATTTTCATGATTTCCACTTTTTATAATGATTTGTTTACTTGTTTTAAATAATGCCGAACATATCCTGCCTTAGGATGATTTGGCGCTAATTTTAAAAATTTAGTGAATGCCCGCTTTGCATCTTGATATCGTTTTTTCTTCATGTAATAAACCCCTAATGCACGATAGGCTGGTGCGTATTTTGGTGCTTTAGCAACTGAATTTAAATAGGAAGCAAAAGCTTTTTCCTCATCGCCCTTTTCTGCACGTTGACGATATGCTTCTCCCAAATGATAAGAAGTAAACGCTGGATATAGTATTTTATTTTTATTATTCTTTAACGTAACTATAATACTTTTATAGCGGTGATGATTTAAATCTGCATCAAGAACTGCAAGACGTAAATCGGCCGTTTTCTTAATGTAACGCGCTTCACCAACCTCTCCGCCAGACTTCTTACGTAATTTTTCTAATTTTTTATAGCTATTAATTCGCTCTTGTAGTTTGGGGTGAGAAGCAAAAAACACGGGGCGCTTAGACTTGTTGGCTTTTGCTTCAGCTAACAGCTTTTTAAAAGCAACTTTCGCCTGACTCACATCGTAGCCAATATTCTCCATTTTTTCGAATGCATATTTGTCTGCTTCTCGCTCCAAATTTCGTGAGAAACCAGATACTGATGACAATGCTAATAATCGTCCAAAACCACCGATAACAGGACTTAACAGTATGCCAAAAGCTGATGCTGACTTGATGTTTCGCCGTGATTTTAAACTATGCTTGTAGATAAAATGCGCGGCCTCATGACCCAATATTGTTACTAACTGGGCCTCATTTTCTAATCTAGCGATAAGCCCAATATTAAAATATATAGAGCCGTTAGGTAACGCAAAAGCATTTAAGGTTGGATCTTTCAATAATCTTATATGAATGCGGCCTCGAAATTCAGGATATAAGCGGTCGATTAATGACTGTACATAGGAATTAACTTCTGGATTAGTATAAATAGATCCATTTTTTAATAATTGCTTATCGAATTTTTTAGCTTCATGCCAAATATTTTGTTCTTCAGTCGTAAGGGTATTAACGTCTTTTTTATCTTTAAAAGCTTTAATAGGCTGACTGCCTTGACAAGCAGTAAAGAGCAGCACTATTCCTACTAGGTATAATAGTTTATTCATAGTATTCTTCCAGCTGATAGCGTAATAAATTATTTTTAAAATAATTACTTCTTTTTAACAGTTTTTTTATATTTCTCTATGCCCGGATAAAGTTTCAATACTCGATTCACTAGTACCATAGCCTGCTCAGGTTTCCTAAATGAATTCGAGCCATCACCACCCCGGTTAGTCCACAATATAGCACCTGTTCTTAGGTCAATAATTCCAATTGAAACATACGCATATCCCTTCGATATTGATCCACCCAATGCAGCAATAAGTATAGAAGCAGCTACACGCCCGCCAGAAGAAACAACATCTTGTCCAAACACAACCATAGCTGCATCAGCATTGCTTATTTTTCTCAAAAAATTGAGGCCATCACCTAAAGTATAATCAAAATGATTGTGCCGGTTTCGCCATTCAGGCACTGCAGGAATACGTAATGCGGAAAAGCCTACGCGATTATAAAGTGCTACATGCTCGTCGACTATGTTTGCTTGCTTCGCATTAAGACTTGGCATGCTCGTTAATTGAAATTGCTTCTCTTTAGCTAATAAGTCA
Source organism: Gammaproteobacteria bacterium (assembly GCA_003233075.1). Taxonomy (GTDB): domain Bacteria; phylum Pseudomonadota; class Gammaproteobacteria; order SZUA-21; family SZUA-21; genus SZUA-41. The sequence goes on along the minus strand of QIKQ01000324.1, from coordinate 9,222 downwards.
ATAATGGCTTTACGTACGTTTGCCTTTGATGAATTTTCCCATTCTTTAACATCTTCAAGAACTCCACCTGCAGTCAAACGCTTTACACTTATAATCATAGGTAATAAAATTACTTTTTTAGGCAATTTAGCTTTGCCTTCTTTAATTATTGTATGATGCACTTTATGACTTGAAAGTCCTCCAGCAACACACGCAGAAAGCAATATTGCTATTAGCCCAAATACTGTAAATTTAAAAATTAGTTTTGTTAAATACATTAGAAATTCCTAATTGTTTTTGTTTTAGTAGTTTATATAATCGCGCTATTTGGAATATTTATTCATAGTTCCAATATCGCAAATTACTATCTAGCTTAGTATTCTAACATACTAAAACCACATATTAGATATAGTTAATGCTGATTGTAATAGTTCGTTTTGCTTCCCCTGCATCTGTAAGTCTTTGATTTAAAATGATTAGGGAATTTCTTATGGCTGAATTTATTAAAATATTTATTGAGCACACGGACAATTTTGTCGAGTCATGATAGGCAGTATTTGATAATAATTTGGACTTAAATATTTAAAAACTATAATAGAATTGACTTAGTTGCCGCAAATGCTTCGATGGCTTTATCTAAGTCGTCTTTACTGTGTGCCGCTGATATTTGTACACGAATGCGAGCCTTACCTTTGGGTACGACTGGAAAGAAAAAACCAATAGCGTATATTCCTTTTTCCAATAATAATTTCGACATCTTTTGCGCGAGTACTGCATCACCTAACATAACTGCAACTATAGGATGATCTCCATCTGGAATGTCAAAACCAACACTACGCATGCCCGCTCGAAAGTAGAGCGTATTTTCCTGCAATTGATCACGGAGCTGCGTTGACGATGACAGCATATCCAAGACTTTAATAGCCGCAGCACAAATGGCAGGCGCAACTGTATTTGAAAATAAATAAGGGCGTGAGCGCTGGCGTAAAATTTCGATGATTTCTTTACGACCAGAAGTATAACCGCCAGAGCCTCCACCCAAAGCCTTGCCGAAAGTTCCAGTGATAATATCCACTCGGTCCATAACATTATGATACTCATGAATACCACGACCAGTCTTACCCATAAAACCAACCGCATGACAATCATCATGATGCACCATGGCATCGTATTGGTCTGCTAGATCACAAATCTTATCTAACTTCGAAATCGTTCCATCCATTGAAAATACACCATCAGTGGTAATGAGAATGCGGCGAGCTCCTGCCATCTTGGCTTGTTTTAACTTTTCTGCCAAATCCACCATGTCGTTATTTTTATAGCGATAACGAGCCGCTTTACACAATCTCACTCCATCGATAATCGATGCATGATTTAATTCATCCGAAATAACAGCATCTTCTTTTGTTAAGATAGTTTCAAAGAGCCCAGTATTTGCATCAAAACAAGCCGCATACAAGAGTGTATCTTCCATCGCTAGAAAATCAGTTACTTTTTTTTCAAGCAATTTATGTATCATTTGCGTACCACAAATAAAACGAACAGAAGCGAGACCGAAGCCCCATTGTTCGTAACTTGCTTTTGCGGCGTCAATCACCTCAGCGTCATTCGCTAAACCTAAATAATTATTAGCACACATATTAATCACTTCAGTATTATCAGCCAAAGTGATATTACTTTTTTGCTCTGAAGCAATAACTGTTTCATTTTTCCACAAGCCTGCTTGCCTAATTTCTGCTAGGTCTTGAAGTAAACCTTGTTTTGCACTAACGAAACTCATAAACAACCTCGTATAAGTTTATTTTAAATCCAGCTTAGAATCACTTTTCCTGACTGCCCGGATTTCATTACATCAAACCCCTGCTGAAATTCAGTATAATCAAAGCGATGAGTAATAATTTTCTCAAGTGGAATACCACTTTGCACCATCATTACTCCCTTGTACCAAGTTTCAAAAATTTCACGACCATAGATGCCTTTAATAAACAAACCTTGAAAGACCACCTTGCTCCAGTCAATTCCTGTCCCGTCCGGCATAATTGCCAGCATTGCTATTTTGCCGCCGTTAATCATTTTACTAATCATTTCACTGAATGCTTTTGGTGATCCTGACATTTCTAAGCCAATATCAAAACCTTCAAGTATGCCCAAGCTCTGCATAAACTCTTTACTTATATCACTGTCTTTCACACTAAAGGGAATTGCTTTTGGCACTATTTTTTTAACTAGCTCTAGGCGGTATTCATTTAAATCTGTACAAACTATATTGCGCGCACCACAATGAGCCGCCACCATCGCTGCCATTATGCCTATCGGTCCAGCCCCTGTTATCAGTACATCTTCACCAACCATATTAAAGGAAAGAGCTGTGTGTACTGCATTGCCATACGGGTCAAAGCAGGCTAATACATCCGTTGCTATTTCGAAATTTGGACGGAACACATTCTTTGCTGGTATCGATAAATATTCGGCAAAGGCTCCTGTTCTATTCACTCCGACGCCAATAGTATTGGAGCATAAGTGCCTCCGCCCCGCCAAACAATTCCGACAGCGCTCGCATACGATATGACCTTCGCCAGAAACAATGTCGCCAATTTTTAATTCGCTAACATTCGCTCCTAAGTCGACAATTTCACCAGCAAATTCGTGGCCTATTGTCATTGGCACTGGTATGGTTTTTTGCGCCCATTCATCCCAATTGTAAATATGAATATCTGTGCCGCATATAGCTGTTTTATGAATTTTGATTAAGACGTCATTGTTATCAATCTCAGGAATAGCGACGTCTTCTAACCAAATTCCTGCTTTGGCGTGTTTTTTTACTAAGGATTTCATTGTTTGCATAATTTGGCCTAATATTTAACCTCATTTGAAAGGATACTTATTTTGAATTAGCCATATTTGATTAACGAAATTTCGTGCGCGTAATAATCTATACGGATGAATTTTATAGTCGAATGTGAACTATTACAGCAAAATAATTTAGCGAATTTTGTCCTAAATTTTCACAACCCCTCCTGTGAGACCTAATTACCTGCTATCCCTGATTTTCTCTCGGTCCTAACACTCAAAACAGCGGACTGAAAATGTTAATTATGCGCGCGCTTTTGTTGGTGCGAAAACGAGTCATACCATGCCCTAGCCTGCATATCAATGCCCTTAAGACGCAATTAAATGTCGTAATCTGAACAGGCGTAGGCGACGGAATGCGGGACCACTACGATTTAATCTCTGAAATCATCGCTTTTTAGAACGATCCAGCAAACTGCTGCGTCAGATTTTGCCCGAATCCGAATCATTTGTGAAATAAGCAGGCATGAGCTGGTTCACCAAAAAGTGCTGAGCAATAAGCGGGCTAGCAGTCTGTCGATCTTAGCCTGCACGATTATTTAATATATGACAAAATTACAAAATTTACAGCGAAATAAACAGATCCATTTTTTATCCGCATTTTATTAAAACTTAGTTTTTATCTGTGTATTTATTGGTCATTTTTCAACTTAATGTGAAAATCGACACAAAAAACATGATGCAGTTCATATTATCACTTAATCTTTGTGGTACAACTTACACTTATTAAGGAAAATGGATATCTACTTTCGGGGTTAGGATTCTAACTGTTGAGAGGGAGAGTTCGTTTATGTATTTAATTATGGAGAAACAAAAAATGAAAAAACTCGTATTGTCTGTTTTATCGGCTCTTGCTATTGCAAGTGCTCCAGTATTAGCTGCAGAAAAAGCACCTGCTACTAAAACTGCTGCTAAAACTGAATGTAAGCAAAAAGACGCTAAAGAGAAAAAAGCGTGTGAAGATAAAGCGAAATTGGCTGAAGCTAAAGGCAAGAAAACTGCTGCAGGCGGCGACATGGCTAAGAAAGAGCCTGGCGCAAAAGACCCAGCTAAAACTACTACAAAAGCAAATAAATAATCTGCTTTTTTTAGCGTAAGCTAATAAAGGCCAGTTATATCTGGCCTTTATTCTGTCTGAAGCTTTTATTTTTTACGTATCATGCAAGCTATCTTAAGATCATGCTGTATTTAGTGGGACGAAGCTCAATGTGCAAATGGTCATGGTGAGCACGATTATAATGCGGTGTTAAAATAACGGCAAAAATATTCTGTTGCACCGATTTGCAAACAATTGACCTAAGCACTTTCCTAGCCGCAGTATAGTGATTTTGAATCGAGCCACAGGGAGAAACTCCTTTTCGTCGATCAAACCAATCATATTTTACATCCAACAAGCCATATCTTTTACTCTTGAATTTAGCCGCATCAATTGCGAGCGCCCAACTATGACCGCTACTTTTACCGCTGCCACGAACTTTTGCGCCACGAGTATAAGTTCGCATGTAAACCACTTCATCTATACCAAAACGCCTTAATATCCTTGTCCAGGAAAGCAATGCCACCGCTAAACGACAATCCATGATCGAATGTTTTGATTTGTTGTGAACCTGCTTAAATCGAACTCCACCTAAGCTAGATTCAATTTTAATAGGTATTTTCACCCCAGAACGGTATGCTAATTTGCGAAATATGACTTTATGCTTTTTTAATACTGAATAACATTTGTTTCGAGATAAGCCTAATATTTGTTGCGAATTCAAATTAACTTTGACTCGATTTGATTTTACATGGCGATGCTTATCAGATTTTATAGTAGTAATTTTCTCTCGTTTCTTATGACTTCTAGCATAACTATAATCATCTTTTGAAAAGTAATTATTTCGATACCCCAAATCATCATAATCATGATCTTCATAACGACGATTAGTTTGCTTAGTTTTAACTGAGTCCTCTCTAACTCCATATCGATCGCCTTGCCATGGATAGTTTTCAGTTTTTTGGTGAAAACCTCGCGTCACTATTAAATTCGAATCTTCTTTATTTAGATCTTCCTTACTTAAATCTTCCTTAGGCCCAAGGTAGTTTTGGGAATATCGAAAGTCTTCTTCAGCGAAATAAGAATAATCTTCGGCATATTCGTCATGGAAATGTTGACTATTTCGATTTTCCGCAAATAAATTGCTGCAAGCGAATATTAAAACGCAATTTACGCTAAGTAGAAAATAACGCATATAAACCTCATTTTATAATGAAATTACCAGTTTTTGAACTAAACACACGAACTCATACCTTATATATAGCGGCGACACGGCATAGGCGTTAAGCTAAAGTCCCTGATTAAGTGATAAGGCTGTGAGCCTAATCACACTTATTAGCTCACGATCGCTCTGATTAATCGCTGAATTTACAACCAAAGTAACCAGCTTAATTATTAGACACAATACCCTTAGAGATTTGGTGTATTGACCAAGATTCGTTAAACTAGAGCTAATTTTATAAGTGCCATTATCTTAAGATGTAGCATTACAATACGGAGAGTTATCATGTCGACCGGACTTATTGTCACCCTAGTAATCATCGCCATTCTTATTTTCTATTTCATATCCATTTACAATAAATTGGTGAATTTGAAAAATGTTTTTAAGAACTCTTATTCCCAAATTGATATACAGTTGAAAAGACGATATGACCTTATACCTAACTTAGTCGAAACGGCAAAGGGTTATATGAAACACGAAAGTGAAACTCTTGATGCAGTGATCTCAGCTCGAAATATGGCAAGTTCAGCAAACCAAAAAGTGGCTCAAGACCCAAGTGATACCCAAGCGATCGAAACACTCGTTGGTGCAGAAGCGGTCCTTACCGGTAGCTTAGGGAAATTATTTGCATTATCTGAAGCCTATCCAGATTTAAAAGCCAATCAAACGATGGAAAAGCTAATGGAAGAACTTAGCTCAACAGAAAATCAAGTGACTTTTTCTCGCCAGAGATTTAACGATGATGTCATGAACTACAATACTCAAATTGAAAGTATTCCTGATAATATAATTGCCAGTCAGTTTAAATTCAAACCTGCGACACTTTGGAATATTGAAAAACCAGAAGAACGAGAAGCCATTAAAGTTTCGTTTTAATTACAAATCTATCAAAGGCTATTATGAACTTTTTTGAACAGCAAGATGAAGCGAAACGGCTAAGCAAAAGACTAGTACTTTACTTTTTAATTGCAGTCATTGTAATAATTGTATCTCTCATATTGGTCATTACAACAGTATTAGATTTTACGCTCTACGAAAAACAATATGCGGCGAGTAATCACTTAAATTATTTTGAGTATTTGTTTAGTCAACACAAAAGTACTATGGGCTGGGTTAGCCTAGGATCAATTGCTCTGATCGGTGGAATTTCGTTAATTCGAACACTGACACTACGTCAAGGTGGCCAAGTTGTAGCTGAATGGGCTGGCGCGCGGCAAATTGATTATGACACCCAAGACTATAAAGAAAAGCAACTGCTTAATATAGTTGACGAAATGTCAATTGCATCAGGAGTTCCACGTCCGGGTGTCTACATCATGGATGAAGAATTAGCAATAAATGCATTTGCTGCCGGCTACAGCAGCAATAATGCGGTAATAGCGGTAACTCGGGGGACACTCGAACAACTCAGCCGTAACGAGCTCCAGGGTGTCGTAGCTCACGAATTTAGCCATATCTTAAATGGCGACATGCGTTTAAATATTCGATTAATGGGCGTCTTAGCGGGCATTTTATTTATTGGTAGTATTGGGCTATTAATGATGCGTTCTGTTATGTTTACGCGGCGACGCAGCCGGGACAACAATGGCGTACTTGCTGTTATAGCGATTGGATTAGCGATAACGGTCATCGGCTTCGTGGGCGTTTTTTGTGGAAGAATCATCAGAGCGGCCGTCTCTAGACAAAGGGAATACCTGGCTGACGCTTCCGCTGTGCAGTTCACCCGAAATCCCGACGGCATCGCAAATGCTTTAAATAAAATTAGATTACTTAGCGCAGGCTCAACAATCGAAAATAAACGCGCAGAAGAAATGAGCCATATGTATTTTGGTGAAGCAGTTTCTATTTCATTATTCTCAGGCATGCTCGCAAGCCACCCGCCACTACCAGAAAGAATTAAACGAATCAATCCTCAATTCGATTTAGAAGACGATCTGATAGAAACCGCTGAAACTCATGCGCCACAAGGCGAGGAAACACATGCAGCAATGAGTGGATTTTCATCGGCCACAACACCAACTGAATCTGTCATTGAATCAACGGGCACTTTTTCTGACGATCAAATTGAATACGGCAAAGAAATTCATGCCCTATTTCCTGCTGCGATTATGCATGCTATGAAAACTGAAACTAACTTGCTAGCCCTATTGTACGCTCTCATGCTGGACAATAGCGCCGGTTATCGTCAACAACAATTAGACTTAATTAGCTCTCAAGGCGAGACTGCCATCGCTGTTAAAGCCGCAGATCTATATCAAGAGGTAAGGCATCTAGACGCTAAATCGCTCCTGCCGTTATTTACGCTAGTATTGCCAGAACTTAGACGACAAATTCAAGTCTCGTCAATGCAGAATATCAAAACTGCAAAAAAAGCAAAATCAAATGCTTATATTGATGCTGCTTGCAGTGCAATATTAATCACCATTGAAAAAATGATTACCATAGATGATCATATTAGCATTAAAGAATTTATTTACTTGCTCGCTGTCGATTCCTGCTTAAACCCAAAAGCTAATCAGGCAATTAGAACTAAATATAAAGACCTTAATCCAATCGCAAATCAAGCTGCTATGTTAATTGCATTGATGGCAATATCCGGTCATGATGATCAAGATATGCAAAAACAAGCCTATAATGCCGGCATTAATGCCGCGATGCTGGGATCGAACAGTAATATACAACTGAATTCATTCAGCTATGAAGAATGTCGAAATGCATTGTATAAAATGAAACAAGCAAAACCTCTCGCTAAGGAAAAACTAATGACCGCCTTAGTGGAAACAGCACTGAGCGATGAAACAATAACAATGGAAGAATTTGATTTGCTACGAACCTTGGCAATGGCGCTAGAATGCCCGATTCCTCCAAATCTTTCGATATGATAGAATCAATATTGATTCACACTAGACTATAATTCTTAACTATGAACGAAATTTATTTTATTTTTATAGCGGCTGCATTATTTATGGCATACATGCTTTTCCATGCAAGTAGAAAGTTTTTAAATTTGCTGGCAGCTAAACACCCGGATACCTATAACAATTTAGGCAAACCGGATGTTATTAAAGATTTTAAAAAATTTTTAACCTATATTAAGTCGAAAGACTATTTCGCCTTAGAAGACGAAGAAATTGACTCACTCGGCCAGGTCATTAATTTTTTATATTTGGCTGGAATTACGCTTTTATCATTAACCGCAATTGTTCTACTTATTCTATTTATAAAATAATTAATCCAGCGCCAGCTCTTTTTTTGAGATTATAATAATGCCTTGCACTCGAAATAATTGGCAATACCTACATTCGAAAGAGAAAAAACAAATAGGCTACACTGCCTATGATAGACAAGAATTATTATCGACTTGCCCCGTCTTCGAGCAGATTCTGGATCTGGTCCATTCAGAAATATCAAACATCGAATATATCCCTGAACAAGGTGACTGCCAAGAACTCAAAGACCTAGGCTGCAAACGAGCATCTTGGTTCTTTGATGTAAAACCAACGACATTTGATTTGCTTTTTAATGGCATAAACGGACTACGCGGCCAATATTATCTAGGCTCTGACTTAGGTATTTGCAAAAATCATGAATTGATTTTAATGCTGAAGCATAAACTGCTTGAAACAATTAGTGATAACGCTTGGCTAACTCAGATTGAGTCGGAAATTAGCTTAAATCACCTTTGGGCTCGTTTTTGGATTGATGAGGCTCAAGCGCACTGGGATGATGATGTTGAAATAAATAATGCTTGGATACCACATCCAGAGCTTGGTTATATTGGCAAAGAAGCTCCCACCGGCACTAGAGTCTATATCAATGGCGCCTGGATAAACTCTCAGGGCAAAGCCTATTTATTTTCGAAAAAGAAAAATCGAAGTTATGATATTTTTAAGTACGGTTTCTCCTGACTGTTGAGTTAAATTTTGCCTCGAATTCTATACTGCCAAGTTAAAAAATAAAGAAGCGCCCAAAGCGTTACTGTTGTCCCACAGATATTTTGTTGCGATGTGTAGCAGTTATCGAGCGATCAGGTCGCATTCAACTTTGCCCGTCGTTGCGAAGCTGCGAAAGCAGCTGAAGCAATCTCCTAACGTAAATCATTGATAAGGAGATTGCTTCGGTGTGATCGGTGGTC
>QIKQ01000029.1 GCA_003233075.1 Gammaproteobacteria bacterium | reverse complement strand
TATGCCTGCGCACTTCTCGGTCGTGAAAACGTGTCATAGCATACCCTTGAACCGTCTCGCTACGAAGTGCTGTGAGAAAAGCGGGCTAGCTAATTTTTTACAATTCGATCTTGATCATCAATAATATGCAGTTTTTTAGACTTGGTCATATTAGGTTGAGTTTTGTTATCTTCATGAGCAGAGTCAGGTTCGATAAAAAGCAGTGCTGTACTAACGCTAAAAACAAGTGCTAAGGCTATAGTGAATTTTTTCGCTATCGCAAGACGTCGTGTTTTATGTCTACGTTTTGCTCGTTTTTTTCTGGATTCATAAGATGTTTGATTGCGTAGGCCAACGCTCGGTTTTATCCGGGCTGCAAAAAACTGTCCTTTGTCATCGGTGGCCATATCAGTAACGCCGTATGAAATGCCACAGGATGGGCAGGCCCAACTCGGTGCATTGTCTTCGCTTTGACGTCGATAAGAGCAGTGTTCGCAAACTTGCTTAGAAAGGTCTTTAGGTGCCAATGAGAAACTAGTCGAAGTTTTAAATTGTTTAGAATCATTCATAGTAATAGTCTTTGTGTTTATTGTTATTATAATTATTTTTGTAGGGTATAGATTCCTACTGATGAAATTAGTTTATAAATAATTCTGTGAAATGTAAATAACTTTTTGACTTAATTTAAACAGCCTTGCTAAGTATTTGATTTAATATGCGTCAAAAAAATAAGCATTTAAAACCTAAGTGATTAATTAGTCTTTGTGCCGTTTAACTTCGGGGTTAAACGATTTTAATTTCTCAATTTTTTTCTGTTCTTCTTGTTGTAGTTTCCACATGGTGGCGTACATACCGTTTAATTCCAGTAGCTGAGTGTGGTTACCTTGTTCTTGTATGCAGCCTTTGTGCATTACTAAAATTCGATCTGCATCAACGATAGTTGAAAGCCGGTGAGCGATGACCAAGGAGGTGTGATTAGTTGAAATGGCACTGATTGCTTTGAGTATTTGTTTTTCTGATTTTGAATCTAAAGAGGAAGTTGCTTCATCAAATACGAGGATGCGTGGGTTTTTTAAAATTGTGCGTGCGATTGCGACCCTTTGTTTTTCGCCGCCTGATAGTTTTAAACCTCGCTCGCCAACCATAGTTTCATAACCATCCGGCAGGGAGATTACGAAATCGTGAATGTTTGCAGATTTAGCTGCGCTGTAAACTTCTTCATCGCTTGCGTCTAGCCTAGCGTAGGCAATATTATAGTAAATACTTTCATTAAATAACACGGTGTCTTGAGGAACAATGCCAATGTTTTCCCTAAGACTTTCTTGTGTGATGTCTGTAATATTTTGTTGGTCAATGAGAATGGCGCCACTTTTAACATCATAAAAACGAAACAATAAACGCGCGAGTGTCGATTTGCCGGAGCCACTCTCGCCAACGACCGCTAATTTTTCGCCAGCACCAATTGTAAAGTTTATGTCTTTTAGAATTTGCCGATCTTTATAATAACTGAAATCAACATGCTCGAATTTAACAATCGCGTGTGTTACTTTTAAGGTAGTTGCATTCGATTTGTCTTTAATTTCTTCCGGTTCGTCGAGCAAATTAAACATGCGCTCCATATCGGATAGGGCATGTTTGAGTTGACTGTAAACTACGCCTAAGAAATTGAGAGGAATAAACATTTGGATCATAAAGGCATTGACTAGCACTAGGTCACCCAGAGTCATATTTTTATTTATCACGTCTTGGGTTGCCATGACCATAATAAGAGTGACGCCAATTGCAATTATGGCCCCCTGGCCAATATTTAGAGCTGATAAGGAGGTTTGGCTTTTGACAGCTGCGTCTTCCCAATGACCTAAGGTTTCATTGTATTGCTTAATCTCCATTTTCTCATTGGTAAAATATTTAACCGTTTCGTAATTAAGCAAGCTATCGACTGCTTGGCTATTTGCTTTTGAATCCATCTGGTTCATGGTGACGCGGTATTTCATGCGCCATTCAGTAATTTTCATGGTGATGAAAATATAAATAATCACTGTTGAGAAAGTAACGACGGCATACCAGTAGCTGTATGCTAATAATAAATAGGTAGCGATAAGGATGACTTCTATTAAAATGGGTAGAATGCTGAAAACCAGGTAATTAAGTAGAGAGCTGACGCTACGTGTACCTCGTTCAAGATCTCGAGTCACGGCGCCCGTTTTACGGTCTAAGTGAAAACGTAAACTTAGCTTATGCATGTGCTCTACGACTTTTGATGACATGGTGCGCATAGATCCATGACGAACTCGCGCAAAAACAGAGTCGCGTATTTCATTAAATAGGGTATTGCCAAGTCTCAGTGCGCCGTAAGCGCATAATAGGAACAGTGGTAAGACCAGTGTGCTACCGTTTGGCTTGTTAGGATCTAATGTATCAATAATATTCTTTAGAATTATTGGTGCACCAACCATGGCTATTTTGGCAATAATAAGCGCAATTAAGGCGATAACGACTCGACCTCGGAATTGCCATAGATAGGGCAGCAGGCTTTTCAGTGTTCTCAGGTCTTTACGATTCGAACTGGGCAGGCTAGTTTGGCTGACTCGCATTAGTTTATTAGGCTAGAGTAAAAGTTGAAAATAGCATGTTTATTCATTGTTAATCAGTCAAAATATTATGAGAAATACGCAATATATGAAATTAAGGTGCTTTTAGGTTGTCAGCCTGTGAATTGATGAAGTATTATAGGCGGCTTTTAGGTCAAGAACCAGTTTTAGGTCAAGAACCAGCTTTCGCTACAAAAGGGAATGAAATCTGCAATATTCATTTATTGCTAGCGATATGGGCATCTTGATCTAATTGCTTGTAAGTTTGATAGGTGTATAAGAAATTAAGGTAGCTAAGTCTAATGCCAATTTATGAATATAGATGTGAAACATGTCAGCACGAATTTGACAAAATTCAAAAAATGAGCGACGAGCCGATAAAGGTTTGTCCAGAGTGTAATGAAGAATCAGTGCGTAAACTGATGTCAGCCTCTGGTTTTCGTTTAAAGGGCGCAGGTTGGTATGAAACGGATTTTAAAACCGGAGCAAAGCGCAATGTGGCTGAATCGGGTGAGAAAAAGCCGGATTCTAAATCTGACTCTAAATCTGACTCTAAATCTGACTCTAAATCTGACTCTAAATCTGATTCCAAATCTGATTCGAAATCTGATTCCAAGCCGAGTTCGAAATCGGACTCAAAAGCAAAATCGAGTGCTAAAACAACTACTAAATCGGAAAAGAAAGCGGTTAAGTAATCTGGTAAAAAAACGACTAAATAGAACTTTTTCGGGGACAACATTCGCATGTTTTCTTGAATTGCGTAATACATTGACCTACTATGCCCAGCTTGAGAGTGAGTTGCTTATTTGTTAGTCGGCTAATTTGAGAAGAATCGGACTTGAACAAAAGCTCACACCTATATATAAGAGCTAGGTTTTGAACGAAAAACAAAACCTGTCTCTGGAGACGCGGAAAAGAAAATGAGAACGCATTATTGTGGATTAGTAAATGAGTCCCTTACGGACCAAGTAGTTGAAGTGTGTGGTTGGGTGCATCGGCGCCGAGATCACGGCGGTGTGATTTTTATCGATCTACGCGATCGGGAAGGTTTACTTCAGGTTGTTTTTAATCCAGATCAAGCCGAAATGTTTGCCCAAGCTGAACGCATACGCAGTGAATATGTTTTAGCGGTTAAAGGCAAGGTGCGCAGCCGCCTAGAAGGCAAAGAAAATCCAGATTTAGCGAGCGGTAAAATAGAAGTGATTGCACAAGAGCTTACGATTTTAAACCGCGCTGAAACGCCTCCTTTTCAACTAGACGATGATGATGTATCAGAAGAACATCGTTTGCGTTATCGGTATATCGATTTACGTACCTTCGGCATGACTGAGCGATTGAAAACGCGCGCAAAAATATCCAAGGCGATTCGTGATTACTTGGATAGCGACGGTTATTTAGAAGTGGAAACTCCTATGTTAACCAAGGCAACGCCAGAAGGTGCTCGCGATTATCTAGTGCCATCCAGAACTCACCATGGTCAGTTTTTCGCATTGCCCCAGTCACCACAGTTGTTTAAGCAATTGTTAATGGTCTCTGGTTTAGATCGCTATTACCAAATTGTACGTTGTTTTCGCGATGAAGATTTACGTGCCGATCGGCAACCTGAGTTTACCCAGCTTGATATTGAGACTTCTTTTTTAAATGAAGAGCAAATCATGTTTTCGATGGAAACGATGATGCGTCAATTATTTAAAACGATATTAGATGTCGATTTGGCTGGGCCATTCCCACAAATGACTTACGCTGAGGCAATGGATCGTTTTGGCAGTGATAAGCCTGATTTGAGAATTCCACTTGAATTGTTAGAAGTAAGTGATTTAATGGAATCAGTAGACTTTAAAGTTTTCTCTGGTCCGGCAAAAGATCCTAAATGCCGAGTTGCGGCATTGCATGTACCGAAAGGCTCAGCGCTTTCTCGTAAGCAAATTGATGCTTATACCAAGTTTGTTGCTATCTACGGCGCAAAGGGCTTGGCTTATATTAAAGTGAATGATGCATCTAATGGACGCGAAGGCTTGCAGTCTCCCATTGTTAAAAACTTGCCTGATGATGTGTTAGATGAATTACTAAAACGCACTAAAGCAGAAAGCGGCGATCTAATCTTTTTTGGTGCTGATAAAACCAAGATAGTGAATGAAGCGCTAGGTGCACTGCGTATTAAAGTGGGTGAGGACTTAGGATTGATCGAAGGCGATTGGCGACCACTCTGGGTAATCGATTTCCCGATGTTTGAATACGATGAAAAAGCCAAACGTCTTAATGCCTTGCATCATCCTTTTACCGCACCGAAAGATGAACATTTGGATTTATTAGAATCTGACCCAGAAAAATGTAATTCACGCGCTTACGATATGATATTAAATGGCACTGAATTAGGCGGTGGATCGATCCGTATTCATAAACAAAATGTACAGAAAAAAGTCTTAAAATTGTTAGGTATTTCAGATGAAGAGGCTGAAGATAAGTTTGGTTTTTTACTTAATGCTCTCAGCTATGGTTGTCCTCCTCACGGCGGAATTGCCTTTGGTTTGGATAGGCTAGTCATGTTAATGACCGGCGCAAATTCGATACGTGAAGTGATGGCATTTCCGAAGACGCAATCGGCCAGTTGTTTACTCACGCAAGCACCGTCAGAAGTGAGTGCTGAGCAGTTAAAAGAGTTGAATATTAAGGTTCGTCAAAAGCCGAAAGAGACTGAGTGACACCTTTGCACCTTTGACAGACAGTGACCGAGAAAACCCCAAATCAGGCAAAAGAACAGGCGAAATACAAAAGAGCAGAATCGGTACTGGTTCTGGTTTATACCCAGACTGCTGAGGTCTTAATGCTACGCCGAATTCAACCGCCTGATTTTTGGCAGTCGGTCACTGGTAGTTTGGCTTGGAATGAGACGGCGGATGAGACCGCGAAGCGGGAGCTCTTCGAGGAAACCGCAATCCGGGCTAGTTCAACTCAGATTATAAACCGTCAAAAAACGAATCGATTTGCCATTTTGCCAGCATGGCGTTCGCGCTATAAACCGAATGTTAGTGAAAACGTCGAATCTATTTTTACATTGGAATTAGAGAAAAAAATCGATATTCAGCTCAGTTCGAATGAGCACAGCGAATATTTGTGGTTAGGCGCAGCAGATGCGGCCGATCTAGCAAGCTCCTACACTAATCGAGACGCGATATTAGAATTTGTTTCTTCCTAATGTCTCCGCAAAAGTAGACTTTATACCTGACATCTCCCAAACAGGATATGGTTTAATTGTTGTTCAACTTGTAATATTTTTCGAATTCACTAAATAAGATGTTCAATATGGTCGCCACAGCTCTCGGTTTAGAAGATTTTACGGCATTAAGCGAAATCCAGTGTAAGCAACGAATTCTGGAAGCGAAAGCTGCGCTAGGAAGTCGCTTGGTTATTTTAGGCCATCACTATCAGCGTGATGAAGTATTTCAGCATGCCGATTATGCGGGAGATTCGCTTAAGCTGTCTCGCCAAGCGGCGTTATCTGGTGCAGAGTACATTGTATTTTGTGGTGTGCATTTCATGGCGGAAGTCGCCGATATTCTTTCAAGCAAAAATCAACGGGCAATTTTACCCGACTTAGGTGCAGGTTGCTCTATGGCGGACATGGCTAACTTAGCCAAGGTTGAGCGAGCTTGGCGTGAGCTTAATACTGTTCTCGATGCGGACAAAGAAATTACACCAGTTACTTATATTAATTCAGCAGCAGATCTAAAGGCATTTTGCGGACGTCATCAAGGGATAGTTTGCACCTCAACCAATGCTAAACATGTTTTAGAATGGAGCTTTCAGCGGCGAGAAAAAGTATTATTTTTTCCTGATCAACATTTAGGCCGCAACACAGGTTATGGTATGGATATACCACTCGATCAAATGGTGGTTTGGGATTTTGATAAACCTATGGGTGGCCTGTCTAAACAAGCAATTAGGGACGCAAAAATCATCTTGTGGAAAGGATTTTGTTCGGTTCATCAAATATTTAAGCCAGAAGACATAGATCGATTTCTAGAAAAACACCCTGAAACTAAAGTGATATCACATCCAGAAGCTTCGTTTGAAGTTTGTCAGAAATCAGATTACGTTGGTTCCACTGAATATATTATTCAGACTATCAAAGAAGCGGAGAAAAATACGCGTTGGTTAGTTGGTACAGAATTAAATTTGGTGAACCGATTAAATGATCAATTTAAGTCAGAAGGCAAATCTGTTCATTTTATGTCGCCGACGATATGCATGTGCTCAACCATGTTTCGAATTGATCAGCCACATCTGCTCTGGTGTTTAGAGAATTTATTAGAAGGTAATGTTGTTAATCAAATAAAAGTGGATGTCGATGAAGCAAAATTCGCACGTCTCGCTTTAGACAGTATGTTGGGATTATCGATTTAGCGAAACGCCAAGGCTAGCAAAGTATCAAGCGTATTTCAAAAAATTTTAAGGCGGTGACATGATACTTTGCTAGTCATGGCTCCCTATCCATACAAGTTTCCCAGCCAGATCTTTTTTTCATGATGGCAAGCAAAGCAAGCAATAAAAAACCAATCGCAAACCAAATGGTGTGACTTAAGGTAAAGGGCTCATCTTGACTGGGAAAGGCGACAATGCCAGTCACCATCACTAAGAGCAGGCCCAGAGCAATGCTGCCGCAAAACAATATCCGCAGGCGGGTTTTTAAATCAGGCCTTATACTTACTTTGCATTCCGGGCATTTTGCATAAGAAAACATGATTTTCTGATGCAATTTAGCGACAATAGTTTTACCGCATCCTGGACATGTAATTGTAGGTTCTTGAATGTCAAAAATAAAAACTGACATGAGGGTCACCCTTTATTTGCTTACTCTGTAACTTATAGCGACAAATTTAAACAATACTTAAGATATAGCAATTTAAAATGTAAGGCTACTTATATTACGATACTAGCTAAATTGGCCTATTGAATTGATAAATTGAAAGCCTTATCTTAATTTAAAGGAAAACTAATTGGGTAATTAAATATGGACACTGTGGTTATACTGCATGGACTTTGGCTTGGACCAACCATTATGCAACCCTTGGCTAAACGAGTTGAACGCCAAGGTTTTAAGGTTAACTTGTTTAAATATAAAAGCGTAAAAAGGTCCCCGCAAGAAAATGCAAAAAAGTTGGGTGAATTTGTCGATAAAATCGAAGCTAATACGATACATTTTGTGGCGCATAGCTTGGGTGGAGTCGTGCTGTTAAATTACCTAAGCCAAACTAAGTGTTCAAAAGCAGGTCATTTAGTTTTATTAGGCTCACCTATATCAGGGAGTCGAAAAGCAATTCGAATAAGTCGCTTACCCTTTGGTCGAAAATTATTAGGCAAATCGATTAAGGGTTTAATTAATTCACCTTGTATTTGTCCAGAAAACAATGCCGTTGGTGTGATTGCTGGCTCAATTCCTATGGGACTCGGTTTGTTATTAGGGCCTTTTTTTAAAACTAACGATGGCGTTGTCGCCCTGGATGAAACTCAGGCGCAGGGTGTCAACGAAACCAAGTTGATACGAACGTCACACACTGGTATGTTAATGAATCGTAAGGTCGCTCAGCAAGTAGTCCATTTTCTGAAATTTGCTCATTTCTCAAATTAATTCAATTTAGCTAAATTCACCTATTTATTGTATCTAAATTTTTTCGCTAAGCAACCGCTATATATAATTAAGTAGATGTTTATCAGCTTTAACTAGTTTTTTGTAACTAAATTCGATAAATAGTTTCTTTTTGGCAGACGATTTAATGAAGAATAAGACTAAAAATGTTTAATTTATGTCACTACCCTGATGCTTGTATATTGCTTGTTGAAGATGACGAACAACAGTTAAATTTACTTCGCGCTATTTTAAAACGTGCAGGTTATACCGATATCCATGTTTGCTCTGATGCCAAAAAAGCAGCCGCTGAATATTGGCGTCTAATTCCGGATATTATGTTGTTGGATCAGAACATGCCCGGTCGTAGCGGAATTGAGGTATTAACAGAGATAACGAAAGAAAAAAGTGGTGAATATTTTCCAATCATTATGATTACCGCTGATGCAGACAGTAAAACTAAATTGAAAGCCTTAAGTCTTGGTTCTAAAGACTTTATAAACAAACCATACGATAAGTTAGACGTGCTCGCTAGACTCAATACCATTATTGATTCGAAACGAATGCATCAACAATTGAAATTAGAAAATAATAAATTAGGCATCACAATTTCTGAAACAAGTACCGACTTGCAATCCGAAAAACAGGAAAAAATGTACGCTCAGTCTAAGTTGGCACATAATTTATTGCATGATGATTTAACTGGCTTAGAAAACAAAAAATTATTTCTAAGTAAAATGAGTGAAGGCATTAAGCGCGACGAACTAAACAGTAAGTATTCGTCTGTCATATTAATTCACATTGGCAATATTAAATTAATTAATAATTCACTAGGCCATAAATACGGCGATGCCTTGCTGAAGCAAATTGCGGCTAGCCTAAGTGATATTACTCTAATGGTTTGTAAAAAATATAAATTGAATTATGAGGATCTGCATCTCGCTCATTTTTCCGGTAATAATTTCGTAATAGGTCTATCTAATTTAGAATCAAATAAAATCGCTACTCAACTTTGCGAACAATGTGTTGAAAATTTAGCTGAATCTTTTCAACTAAATAAGATGAACATAGAATTAAAATATTTTGTGGGCCTGGTACATTACCCTGAGCACGGCGAATCGCTGGAGCTATTACTGCAAAGAGCAGATATTGCTGCGTTTCAAGCAGAAGAAGAAAAAAAGAACTTTTGTGTTTATGATGCTAAGTTTGGCGAGTACGCAAAATATAAAGTGACGCTCATGCAAGATTTAAAGCTGGCTATGCGAAATGACGTGCTTGAGCTTTATCTTCAGCCGAAAGTGGATTTACGAAATTGGAAAATCTATGGTTTTGAAGCATTGTTGCGTTGGAATCATCCTGAGCATGGTTTTATTCCGCCCGATCAATTTGTCGCAATCGCAGAAGAAACCGGCATTATTAATCAACTCAGTTGTTGGGTATTAAACCGGGGATTAGAAATACAGGCCAAGCTCAAAAAACTTGGGTATACACATAATATTGCAGTGAATATAACCGCGAGTGATTTGCTTAATCGTAAGTTCATTCGCTACATTTGTGAGAGGCTATCATCCAGTGATTACACACCTAATTCTTTAACATTAGAGTTAACTGAAACGACAATGATCCAAGATCCGGAAGAAGTTTTAAAGAATATTAAGTTGTTAGAAAAATATAAGGTATGCATCAGTATTGATGATTTTGGTACTGGGTATTCCTCGTTGGCTTATTTAAAGAAAATATCGGCTCAAGAGTTAAAAATAGATAAATCATTTGTAATGGATATTGCCAGTAATCAGGAAAACCAGGTAATCGTTAGGACTATTATCAATCTTGCCCATTACTTAAATATGCAAGTGGTTGCTGAAGGCGTTGAAGATATATTAAGTTTTGAGTTATTAAACGAATACGCCTGCGATTGTATTCAAGGATTTTGGATTAGTCGTCCTATCCCCTTTGACGAATTACTGCCGTTTATCGATTCTTTCGATATGGTCGAAAAGAAAGCGAGCTGCGGTTAATCATCTCTATCTCCCATTTTCCTAAAGATTTCCCGAAGCGAAAGTGCCAGACCCCCACATAACATCAGACTTAGCGTGTCACATATTGAATATTTTAAATTGATGTTATGTGGGGGTCAGGCACCTTCGCTAAATTATTCATTATGCGGTAAAATAAAAGTTGTATTGGAGAATTTAGGCAAGTAGGTATTCTATGGCAGGTCATAGTAAGTGGGCAAATATTAAGCATCGGAAAGGTGCCCAAGATGCCAAACGTGGAAAAATATTCACGAAATTAATTAGAGAAATTACCGTTGCTGCACGCATGGGCGGGGGTGAGGCAAGTAGCAACCCTCGTTTACGCGCTGCAATAGATAAGGCGCTTTCAAATAATATGACTAAAGACACAATCGAACGGGCCGTCAAACGCGGTACCGGTGATGGTGATACTGATCATTACGAGGAAGTGCGTTATGAAGGTTACGGCCCAAATGGGGTCGCAGTCATTGTTGATTGCTTAACAGATAATCGTAATCGAACAGTCTCCGAGGTTCGCCACGCCTTTACCAAGTCGGGTGGTAATTTGGGTACGGATGGATCGGTCTCTTATTTATTTAATCGAATTGGCGTTTTAACTTACGCTGATGGTAGTGACGAAGATGTCATAATGGAGGCAGCATTAGAGGTCGGCGCCGAAGACGTGTTAAGTAATGAGGATGGCTCAATTGATGTGGTTACGGCGTTTGAGGACTACCTCACTATCAAAGACAAAATGATTGCGGCCGGCCATGAGCCGGAGCATGCCGATGTTACTATGAAACCGACGATTAATGTTGAACTAGACCTAAAAGATGCAGAAAAAGTGATTCGCTTAGTGGATGTGCTTGAAGACTTGGATGATGTGCAGAATGTGTATTCAAACGCCGATATTGCTGATGAAATTCTTGAGCAACTCTAGGCTAATTCGTATTGGTCAATTAAGATGATACGAGTATTAGGCATAGATCCTGGTTCGCGTAAAACGGGATATGGCATTATTGAATCAGAAAAACAAAAGAATCGTTTTATTGAGGCCGGTGTCATTGATGTCCACAAATATTCAATGCCGGTTCGTCTGAGTCGTATTTATAAAGCGATCGAAAATTTGATTCTGGAATATCAGCCTGATCACATAGCCATAGAACAAGTATTTATGAACAAAAATGTCGACTCGGCCTTAAAGTTAGGACAGGCCAGAGGCGCGGCCATCTGTGCGGCAGCCAACAAAGACAATGAAGTCTTCGAGTATTCAGCACGCCAAGTAAAACTGGCAGTGGTTGGCACGGGCGGGGCGAGTAAGCAACAAGTTCAACATATGACAAAATTGCTGTTAAACTTAAAGACAAAGCCAAAAGAAGATGCAGCAGATGCCTTGGCGATCGCCTTATGTCATGGCCATACTTGGATAAATACACAAGCGATGACGGCGCAAACTTGAATTTTACGTAGCCCGGCTCTTTAGAGCCGGGGGAGAATTTGATTCAATTACTACGTGAATTTAGATTTACTTAGTTAGTATCCAGAAAATTATTTGTAGCTCATAG
>QIKQ01000140.1 GCA_003233075.1 Gammaproteobacteria bacterium | reverse complement strand
TTTGACCACGATGGTCTTACGACCAGAACCTGCGAAGCTGGTTCAGTAAGTACTTGATGAAACGCCGAAGGCGGTTCTGAAGTGAGTCGCGTAGCACACGGGTAAGCTGGATAAAAAAAGTGACTTAATGTCACTTTCCCGAGACAGGATGTCGAGGGCAGGTCTTTCGAGCGAAGCAGGATTGCGAAAGCGAAGAAAGTGCGAGAGCGACCTGAAGAGCCGGGCTACGTCCATTCCAAGGTTTTCTTTGTACATCAAGTATAACGCTTCTTAAGCTCGTTCAATAAATTTAAGGCGTCAATAGGTGAGAGTTGATTAATATCTTTTTCGGCGAGTTCTTTTACAAGCGGATGAGTTTGGTGTAAGTCCAAGCTTAGTTGATCGGCAGACGCATCTTCTTTTTCTTGCCCGTCGTTCTGTTCTACTTTAGTTTCAGATATAAATTGATTTTGATCGAAATACTCCACTTCAAATTGTGCTAGTTTTTGTTTTGCTAAGTCTATGACAGCTTTAGGTACACCGGCAAGAGCCGCGACTTGTAAACCATAACTTCGATTGGCAGCACCCGGTTTTACTTGATGCATAAAAATTATATGTTCATCGTGTTCCACTGCGTCGAGGTGTACGTTCTCTATACGCTCAGCTTGTAAAGCGAGTTGTGTTAATTCAAAATAATGAGTTGCAAATAAGGTGTAGGATTGGATTTTATCATTGAGTTGAAAAGCACAAGCCCAGGCGAGTGCAAGTCCATCATAGGTGCTCGTACCGCGACCAACTTCATCCATGAGCACTAACGAGTCTTTTGTCGCATGGTGTAAAATATTCGCAGTCTCGGTCATTTCAACCATAAAGGTAGAGCGCCCACTGGCGAGGTCATCTGCGGCGCCAATCCGGGTGAATATGCGATCAATAGGGCCACATTGAAATTCACTCGCAGGAACATAACTGCCAATATGCGCCATTAGCACAATGAGAGCAGTTTGACGCATGTAGGTTGATTTACCTCCCATATTTGGGCCGGTAATGATTAGCATTTTTCGATTTTTATCGAGCAGGGCATCATTTGCTACAAAAACATCGTCACTCGCATTCTCTACAACAGGATGGCGGCCACTGGTTATTTGTATACACGATTCTTTGCTCAAGCTTGGCCTTACATAATTATATCGTTCGGCACTTCGACTTAGAGAGCATAGGACATCTAATTCTGCCAAGCTTTGCGCGAAATTTTGCAGGGTTTGCAGTTGTTTGATTAATTTGACTAGAAGCTCATCGTATAATTGTTTTTCTTTATTCAGCGATTTATCTTTTGCACTGAGAACTTTTTCCTCAAATGTTTTTAACTCAGGAGTGATGTAACGTTCTGCATTTTTTAGAGTTTGTCGACGTTGAAAATAGGCAGGGACATTTTCAGCTTGAGCACGACTGACTTCTATATAATAACCATGAACTTTATTGTAACTGACTTTTAAAGTATTAATGCCACTTGCTTTTTTCTCACTGGCTTCAAGGTCTTGAATAAATTTGTCATTGTGTTGATAGAGCGCTCTTAATTCATCTAGCTCAACATCATAGCCATCTGCCAAAACGCCACCGTCGCGAATCAATAGAGGTGGCTCGTCTATAATTGCATTTAGCAGTAAATTATTTATTTCATCTGGTAGGTTGATGGTTTCGGCTAGTCTATTAATTTGCGTGCTTTCGCATTTTGCGATTTGTATACTGATTTCATTGGCTTGATCTATCGCGTTGCGTAATCCAATTAAATCTCTTGGTCTTGCTGTTTTTAAGGCAATGCGTGCTAGGATGCGTTCTATGTCTAAAATATGCTTAAGTAAACTGTTTAATCCTGAATGTAAATTGTTATCTAATAATTCGGCAATCGCGTCGTATCTTTGTTGTAATAGCGTATGATCTCGCAAGGGCGAGCTAATCCAACGTTTTAATAATCGACGGCCCATGGCTGTTTGACAAAAATCGAGAACTGAAAAGAGGGTATTGGTTTTTTCACCGTTCATTGCGCTAATTAATTCTAGATTTCGCCGAGTCGCAATATCTAGTTGTAAGGATTGGTTTGGATTTTCAAGCAAAAGAGATTTAATGTGTGGCAATTCGCTTTGTTGGGTTTGCAAGACATAATCCAATAGACAACCAGCGGCAATGCTTGCGTAAATCTTGTCTTTGCAGCCAAAGGCATCAAGGTGGCTAACCTTGAAATGTGATTTTAAAATTTGTTCGGCATTGTCTGTGCTAAATTTCCAATCTGCAAGCAGTTCGGTTTTGCTTAGTCCATCTAACTCGTGCAAGTAAATATTTCCATCCGATAATAGTATTTCCGCTGGTTTGAGCCGCTCAATTTCCATTAATAATTCATCGAGTGAATTTACCTCTAGCAGTGTAAAGCGGCCGCTACTCAGTTCGAGTGTGGACAGGCCAAAGTTTTCTGCATCGCAATGAATGGCGATAATTAAATTTTCAATCGATTCATCTAACAAGGCTTCATCAGTAATTGTACCCGGAGTGAGTATGCGAACGACTTTGCGCTCTACCGGGCCTTTGCTTGTTGCTGGATCACCAATTTGTTCACAAATGGCGACTGACTCGCCACAACGAATTAATTTGGCTAGATAGGATTCAGCTGCATGATGAGGTACGCCTGCCATCGGTATGGGTTCGCCATTCGATTTGCCACGTGCAGTTAAAGTGATATCGAGCAAGCGAGCAGCTTTTTTTGCATCGTCAAAAAATAATTCATAAAAGTCGCCCATGCGATAAAATAGAATTAGATCTGGATGTTCCGCCTTAATGCGTAAAAATTGTTGCATCATTGGCGTATGACTTTCTATGGGAGGAAGACTGTCTGGCATAGCATTCTTTATCAATTAATAGTTTGTGTTTGTTGATACAGGGTTTGTTGTCTTAAGCGAAACAATTATTTGTTACTCAATAACCTTTTGTTGGTATGCTATTGTAACTCTTCGATCAAATTTTCGGTAGAAAAACTATTAGTTTAGATATTAATCCCGATATTGCTCTTGGCAATCGCTCGAAATCACAGTATATTGCCCGTTTTTTGCTTGCTAGAATAGACGAGTGAGCATTCACGTGCTAATTTAAGTCGTAATAACTATCGAAATAAAGGTGTCTTAGTATGGAATCGGATGAAAAGCGCGATTTCCCTAGAATGAGCATAAATTGCTCGATGGAATACATTGAGCGAGGCTCTAAACAATCTGAGCTTGCCACAGCCTTGAATATTAGTTCGACAGGTATTTTATTTGAGTCTGATCGTTTGCTTGCGACTGGTGATTTAATCGAAGTTAAAGTCCCAGCGAATTTACCCATTAGTACTTTGAAAGCAATCGTGCGTGTTGCCAGAGTTGAGACAGGGGATGCGGTAACAGGTTTTAGAATCGCCGGTATTATCGAGCAAAAACTCGATTGAATTTATTCCATGTTGATCGAACAATCACACGACTACTATTCTAAATTTGTAGCTTAGCGTGGATACTTCGCAAAACCTCCTCATTAGTCAAATCGCCACAATATTGTTAAAGCAAAATGCACGTCTAGTGAGTACCGAATCCTGTACTGGTGGGCAAATTGCGTCATGCCTAACTCAAATTTCTGGCAGTTCACAGTGGTTCGAATGTGGTTTGGTCACTTATTCAAATCAAAGCAAACAGCAACTACTGGATGTCGCAGTTGAGACCTTGAATACCTATGGGGCTGTTAGCGAACAAACTGTTATTGAAATGGTGCAAGGCGCAATAAAAAAATACGCTGTTGATTATAGTTTGGCGGTGAGTGGTATTGCTGGACCCAGTGGCGGGACAGAAGAAAAACCAGTCGGCACAATCTATTTTGCCTGGGGCGCAAAATCTAAAAAGCCAAAAGCGATTCGATTACAACTAAGCGGTGATCGACAACAAATTCAAGCGCAGGCGGTTAATGAATCTCTTCAGGGTCTGTTGCGCTATATAGAAAGTAACTGAAACTCCTCTTATTTTTTCGTCTTTGTCTTTCCAATTTTAAATCAAGAAAGTGGCTGAAAGTTCTTTTGAAGAAATTTAGGACAGCCATGTATTTTCTTATGTATTTTCTTCGTTACTTCAATAAAGTTATTTAAAATTTATTGTCTAAAAGATCGGCAATTGATTAATATTTGTTCCCATCTTAAGTCAAATCGTATTGATATGTTTAAACAAAAAAAAGTGATGTTGTTTTCAGACACATTTGTTTACATGTGTCATAATTAAACGATATTTAAGTTCTTCATTATGATGTTTAATTATCGAACAATAATTGATCTTAATGGTCAAATTATTAAGCAAACTTACATGTTCTAATTAAAATTCAATGAATGAATTACTCACTCGCGTTTTAAGTGAGTGCCTATTGTTTAAGAATTAAATAACACGCCAGAGGATATTCGTATGGACGACCAAAAGAAAAAAGCATTGTCAGCAGCATTAGGTCAGATTGAAAAACAATTTGGGAAAGGGTCTGTCATGCGTATGGGTGACAGTAGTATTTCAACTAGCATTGAAGCGATTTCTACTGGCTCACTGACTTTAGATATTGCATTAGGCATAGGCGGTTTGCCTAAGGGTCGAGTGGTCGAAATTTATGGGCCTGAGTCTTCTGGTAAAACGACTTTAACTTTGCAAGTGATTGCCGAGGCGCAAAAAGCGGGTGGTACCTGTGCGTTTATCGATGCCGAACACGCGCTTGATCCAAATTATGCAGAAAAGCTAGGTGTTGATGTGGATGAGTTATTGGTTTCGCAACCAGACACGGGTGAGCAGGCACTTGAAATTACTGATATGTTGGTTCGTTCTAGTTCGATTGACGTGGTTGTTATTGACTCGGTTGCGGCCTTAACACCAAAAGCAGAAATCGAAGGCGACATGGGTGATACACACATGGGCCTGCAAGCACGTTTGATGTCTCAAGCGTTACGAAAATTAACGGCGAATATTAAACGTTCAAATACCTTAGTTATCTTTATTAACCAAATTCGAATGAAAATCGGCGTTATGTTTGGTAGTCCGGAAACAACCACAGGTGGTAATGCATTAAAGTTTTACGCCTCGGTTCGATTGGATATTCGCCGAATTGGTGCGATTAAGAAGGGCGAAGAAGTGATTGGCAACGAGACTCGAGTTAAAGTGGTCAAAAACAAAGTCGCGCCGCCATTCAAAAAAGCGGAATTTGAAATTCTATACAATGAAGGCATTTCTCGTGAGGCGGAACTCATTACCCTAGGGGTAGAGCATGGTTTCGTTAATAAAGCGGGTGCTTGGTATAGTTATGGCAAAGATCGAATTGGCCAAGGTAAGGACAATGTGCGTAACTTCTTAAAAGAAAACCCAGAGATTGCAGAAGAAATCGAAGCAAAAATTCGTGGCAAAATGGAAATAACGCCAGGCAAAGAGAAAGAAGCTGCAAAAGAAGAAAGTGGCGCTGACGCGTAAGTAGCAGATTAGTAGCCCGGTTCTTTAGAGCCGGGGTGGATTTAAATTCAATCATCATATATCAAAAAGCGAGGCCTAGTTCGCGATAACCGCGAACTGCCAGTAATAATGAGTATTGGACTTTGTCCCGGCTCTGAAGAGCCGGGCTACAAAGCTGGGTTATAGAGCCGGGTTATCCTATCTATAAAATTCGGGGAGTAAGACATTTCTAACGACGCTTATCAACATGCAATTCGCTTGCTTGCAATACGAGAGCACTCGGCTTTTGAAATGTTTCGTAAACTAGTCAGTAAAGATCATTCGGAAGATGATGCTTCAATTGCGCTCGAAATGCTAATAGAGCAAAATATTTTAAATGATGGCCGTTTTGCTGAAAGTTATATTCGCTATAGAATCGAAAAGGGTTTTGGCCCTCTAAAAATTCGAGCTGAACTGCGTGAGCGCGGAGTAAAACGTGAACTTATTGATTTGGCCTTGGGAGAATCAGACGCAAACTGGAATAAATTAGTTGCCAAGGCAAGAAGCAAACGATTTGGTAATGAAAAACCAAGCGATTGGAATGAAAAAGCCAAACAGACTCGTTTTCTGCAAGCACGTGGCTTTACGGATGAGCAGATAATTAAAATAGTAGGCGACTAGGATGAGCATAATAAAAAATTCACGTAGCGGAATTGCAATAATAATACTTTCATTGGTAATTTTGGCTTTAGTCACTATTTTGATAATGCAGAAACTGGCCAAGGGTAAAGTAATGCGGAGTGCCAGTGTCGGCAATGCGACAGTGAGCGCGAATCTTGATAAGAAAAAAATAGAGATACTGAAGTCGGCAAAGGTAAATCTAGATAAGCCCATGGCCAAAACTAATTCCAATTCCAATTCCAATTCCAATTCCAATCCGAACCCGAATCTCAAGCCCAAGCAGATAGTAAAGACAATGAAGTACAAATTACCTGAGATCAAAAGTCAGTGCTTCCCAAATCCAGAAAAAGTCCTTAAAGATTTAAAACCTGAGAATTATGCTGGTTTAGAAAATATAGAATTAAAAGACATAAAAGCTTTAGGTGAAAAAACTAGTGAAGCCTTTTTTGCGAAGAGTCGTAATTTATTGTTTGATTTAATGTCTACGAATTTTAGAATGGCTTACGCTTTTCCGTGGGAACTTCGTCCCCCAGAGCATCATATGCTCAAAAGGTCCTCTCTAGTAGATTCTCTTATAAGGGAAAACTTTAAGCCATACGATACAAAACCGAAAGATGAATCAATCTCCTATCTTGGCAAGTGGGTGACTTACAGAGCGAATACAGTTCATCGTGCGGTCGGACCGTAAGGTTGGGTTAATGTAAAGAGTATCGTTACTTCAATATTAATTATTGAGAAAGGTAAGCTGAAAGCTGCCGGTTCTTGTCTTTATTATCCAAATCTCACATACGATAATGAAGGGCGACCAATAGTCAAATATGATGAAGCAGGGAGGCCATTATAATGGCTCAGAAGGCAAATGCACATTCTGGAAAAATAATATCTACTCAACTAGTTATAATTTCTGTACTAGTCTATTTGATCGTGCTGGACTATCAGTCTATTCAGGAAATAAACAAACAAAATGCCAGTACTGGCCAGGAGCATCATGTAAAAATGAAAGCGCTAAAACTAAAGGCAGTCAGTACAAATGCAATATCGGCGAATTCAAAAAAAGAAGAAACAAAGAACATTAAAGTAGAGCAAGTAGAGAAGGCAGAGATAGCGGAGAAAGATAAAAACAATGAGAAGGTTGATAAGTTAGTTAAAGTAGAGACAGCGAAAAAGCCAGGGTTAGCGGTGAAAGAAAAAAAGCAAGAAAAATTAGAGAAGGTAGAGAAAGTAGAGAAAGTAGAGAAGGCAGCGAAGCCGGAAGAGGCAGGAAAGGTAGAGAACAAGGAAATGGTAAAGAAGGCCGAGACTGAGGCGCTATTGATAGTAGTTAATCCTAAGAAATTTAAATTGCCCGCGATTCGGAGCCCGTGTTTTCCTAACCCTGAAGTTAGTTTAGTTGATTTAAGGCCTGAGAATTACGTCGGATTGGATAAAGTACGTTTAAAAGATTTAATAAAGCTCAAAGTGAAATTCATTCAAAGAATAAAAACCAGAAAAACCTCCATTGCTTCTAAAAGTTTATCGAAAAATTTTAAATTTAGTCTCGTTCCTGTTGGTAAAAAGCATGCTTTAGCCTTAAGGGACCGTCAAGCCTATCTAAGTTAGTTTTTGCAAGCAAATTATAAATACATGGCACATACCAGTTATAATGAGTCTATGTCGTATCAAGGAAAATGGATAACTTACAAGGCAAATGTAGTTAATGCAGTTAAAACTCGCCAAAAAATAACTGCGCTTAAATCGATATCGACCAACATTGTTATAAAAGAAAAGGGTGTGCTTAAATTTGCTGGGGCTTGCTTGTATAAGCCCAGTTTGCTTGATCCGAGTAACTAGTGAGTAGTAAGTATATGACAGATCTCTTATGTCCTATTATCATAGCAATTGAATTGAATTGAAATGAAATTAATTAATGACTTAATATCGCTAAACGAATGAATAGAGGACGAGAAAAACCGCCGCTACCCGTTCATTGCGAGGAGACCTGTTTTACCAGGCTTTGATCCAATCTCCTAATAATCGTCGTTCTTGTTTTATTTATATCACTGAATTGTCGAGATTGCTTCAGCGACTAGCGTCGTTTCGCAAAGACGAACATTTTTTTAGTTTCAAGTCGCAATTAGAGTAAACTCATTTAAGCTTTTAATTCACACTTATCGAAAAATTTGATAAAGATTAAGGGGAGAACAGTGGTGATAGAAAATGTAATTATAGGTGTTCACGGCCTGCTCAATAAACCCGCCAAGGAAATCCTTGAGCCTTGGTGGAAAAGCGCAATCGAAGAAGGCTTATTAGTACATCATGGCTCTTCAGCCCCTTTCTCCTTTAAATTAGTCTATTGGGCCAATGTGCGCAATAGCACACCGTTAGCAACAGTAGGTGTAAAAGAACCTTATGAAAAGTCTGAAGATAAATTACATCGTTATCGTGCAAAGCGTTTCGATAAAGTTCGTGGCTTACTCGGTAAATATGTCGGTAAATATTTAGATAAGAAAAAAGCGGCGGGCGAGTCTAGTGGAAACCTGGAAAACTTAATTAAGGCAAAAGTAGGCGATCTTGGCGATTACTACCATAATGAGCAAATTCGACAGGCGATACGCAATAGTTTGATCGAAGTATTAGATGCTTGCAAGGGTAGAAATATATTATTGCTTGGTCATTCCATGGGAGCGATCATTGCATATGATGTGTTCAGATTAATCGAAAATAATGAAGATATTAAAATAGATAACTTTGTCACACTGGGTTCGCCGCTAGGACTTCCATCAGTCAGCGCTAAAGTTCGAGATGAGTTTGAAGAGTGTCGAACTCCCAAAAATGTAAATAAATGGATCAATATCAATGATCCTCAAGATAAAATAGCGCTCGATTGTTATCTTGCAGATGAATATCGCAGTTATAATAATATTCGTGTTAAGGATGTGCTGGTTAACAACCAGTATATAAGTCCTATAGGTAAGGCCAATAATCACAAAAGTTTTGGTTATTTACGTTGCCCTGAAATGTCTGATTTAATACATGACTTTCTGAAGTGAGTTAAAAGTTAGTTGGGGCGCTCTTTTTTTAAGTTTGTCCTCTATCTGAACTTTTTAAGTGATTAAAAAGCAAAAAATGGTTCAATGACAGCACTATTTGTCTTAGAATAGACGCTTTTGGATAATTGCGGCTTAAACTATAACCATGAAATCGACTAACGACATTCGCCAAGCATTTTTAAGCTATTTCGAAAAGCAGGGTCATTCGACTGTGCGTTCCAGTTCACTTGTGCCTGGAGACGATCCGACCCTATTGTTTACCAATGCGGGCATGGTGCAATTCAAAGATGTGTTTCTAGGCAGTGAGAAGCGCGACTATACTCGGGCGTGTAGCTCGCAGCGTTGTGTGCGCGCCGGCGGTAAGCATAACGATCTAGAAAATGTTGGTTATACTGCCCGTCACCATACTTTTTTTGAAATGCTGGGCAATTTTAGTTTTGGCGACTATTTTAAGCGCGAAGCAATTCAGTTTGCTTGGGAATTTTTAACCGAAGTACTTAAGCTACCAAAAGATAAACTTTGGGTCACGGTTTATGAAGAAGATGAAGAAGCGGCAGATATTTGGTTAAAAGAAATTAAGGTAGATCCTAAATGCTTTGGGCGCATTGGTGCTAAAGATAATTTTTGGTCTATGGGTGATACGGGCCCCTGTGGGCCTTGTTCAGAAATATTTTATGATCACGGCGAACATGTCCCAGGTGGACCGCCAGGATCGCCCGATGCAGAGGGTGATCGCTACATTGAAATTTGGAATCTGGTTTTCATGCAATACGATCGTCAGGCAGATGGCGAGCTAAAACCCTTACCCAAGCCATCAGTGGATACCGGCATGGGATTGGAACGTTTAGCTGCAATCTTGCAAGGGGTGCACAGCAACTATGAAATCGAGCTATTTCAAAATCTAATTAAAGCTGCTGGCAAGGCAACCAAAACTAAAGACTTAAATACTAAGTCTTTGAATGTGATCGCAGATCATATTCGTTCCTGTGCCTTTTTAATTGTTGATGATGTAATTCCTTCAAATGAAGGTCGAGGTTATGTTTTACGTCGAATTATCCGTCGTGCCGCTAGGCATGGCCATCAACTTGGTCAGTCGAAACCTTTTTTCTATAGTTTGGTCGATGAACTTTGTAAGCAAATGGGTAAGGCTTATCCTGAGCTGCTTAAGAAAAAAGACCAAGTAGTTAAAGTCCTAAAGAAAGAAGAGCAAAGATTTGGCGAGACCTTAAGTAACGGTATGAAAATTCTTAATGAGTATGTGTCTGAGTTAAAAGGCAAAGAGATTGAAGGCCGTTTCGCTTTTAAATTATATGATACTTATGGTTTTCCACCTGATTTAACCGCAGATGCGGCTCGTGAAATTGGTTTGGGTTTTGATCAAAAAGGCTTTGACGAGGCCATGAAAGAGCAACAAGACAGTGGCAAGGGTGCTAGTAAGTTTGATGTGGATTACACAGCTCGAATAGATTTAGACGCAAAAATAGAATTTACTGGTTACGGCAAAACAGCAGACCAATCAAAAGTACTTGGAATATATAGAGATGGCAAAGAGCAGAAGACGCTTAAAGCGAATGAGAAAGCTTTCGTTATTTTACAGCAAACGCCATTTTACGCTGAATCAGGCGGCCAAGTTGGAGACAGTGGTACTATCCAAGCTGGCAAGTCAAAATTTAAAGTAGAGGATACCCAGAAACAAGGTGATCTAATTTTTCACATTGGTGAAATGCAAACCGGCAGTTTTAAAAAAGGCGATAAAGTGCAGACTTTAGTGAATGAGTCGGAGCGCAGCTCAACAGCGCTGAATCACTCGGCAACGCATTTAATGCATGCTGCTTTACGCGAGATTTTGGGAGATCATGTCGCGCAAAAAGGCTCACTGGTTGATGCTGACCGCTTGCGCTTTGATTTTTCTCATTCTGAACCTGTAAGTCGAGATGAATTACAAGCAATTGAAAACCGAGTTAATCAGCAAATTCGATTGAATGCGTCAGTGCAAACTAGTGTAATGAGTTATGACGACGCGGTTAAAAGTGGTGCTATGGCATTGTTCGGTGAGAAATATGGTGACGAAGTTCGAGTATTAAAAATTGGTGAATTCTCAACAGAATTATGTGGTGGCACCCATGTGAATCGTGCTGGTGATATTGGATTATTTAAAATATATTCGGAAACTGGCACAGCTGCAGGAGTTCGTCGCATTGAAGCTTTTACCGGGGCGGGCGCAATAGAATATGTGACAAATAAAGAGAACCGACTGAGTAAAATTGCAAGTTTGTTAAAAGCAAGTGAAGAGAATGTCAGTGATAAAGTGAAATCTTTACTTGAGAAATCTAAAAAGCTTGAGAAAGAGCTTGCTCAGCTCAAATCAAAATTGGCTAGTTCAAAGGGCAGTGATTTGGCAAATGAAGCCGTTGAGATTAAAGGTGTAAAAGTCTTAGCGGCAAATCTAGAAGGGGTTGATCCTAAATCATTACGTGATACTGTCGACCAGCTTAAAAATAAACTGGGATCTGCCGCAATCGTTTTGGCGACTGTGGTTGATAATAAAGTAAGTTTAGTTGCGGGCGTCACTAAGGATCAAACTAAGAAAATTAAAGCGGGCGATCTAATTAATGTTGTCGCTAGCAAAGTCGGTGGCAAGGGCGGTGGTCGACCTGATATGGCGCAAGCGGGTGGAACTCAGCCAGAACATTTAGATGATGCGCTAATGTTAGTGTCTGCCTGGGTTGAAGAAAAACTAAGCTAAATTTTTCTATAAAAAGAAAAATATTTTATTAT
>QIKQ01000142.1 GCA_003233075.1 Gammaproteobacteria bacterium | reverse complement strand
AGCTTCGAAAGCGATATTATCGGTCACTTATTTTGTTTAGTGAATGCGACTATTAAACATCGAGATAAAAAAGTTAACGGGACAGCAGTGTAACTGAATGAATATTTGATTATTTTAAATTTATTTAACTTCATTAAACTAAGAAACCAATTATGCTAAACCTAACCTGGCCAATCGAGTCTACCTCTAGTTACACTACAAATTTTAACTGGAGCGATAATAACGCGAATGTGTTACTTGATTTTCACGGAAATCCTAGCAACAGTGTGCTAACTGTATTTTCAGATGGCAATCATCATATGGCATTGGAAGAAACCTTAAGCACTTATTCAAAAAAATATCTGGATAATCAAAATATTTTTTATGTCACCTTACCACCCCATGTGTTAGCCGGAATCATCGATAAGGGTGGCATACAAATCGCGAATATCGAATTAAGCATTAAACCCGATGTGATCATAGGGCCAGAACATTTTGTTAAACAATATTCCACACACACAGATTTCACTGACTTACAGAAAATTGCCCAAAGTTTAGGCAATAGCTTTTTACGTCGAAAAAATTATACGAGCGATTTGTCGAGCATGTCGAATTTAATTCATTCAAATGCTAACTTATTTATTTCGAATCCAGACAGGGAGAAAGCTAGCTTTGATGTGTATTGGCAAACCTTGCAAAATTTCGCCATTAAAGAAAAACTAGAAGATCAGTTAGTACGTGACTGGTTTAAACCCACAAACAGAAATATTATTTGCGGCGAACATGTTCATCATCGCGAAGCACCCGAATACTTACATCAACGTAAAGCCGACATTACACTTTTATATCACCATCTCGCATTACGCTACACACGTATTTTCCCAGATCTATTTGAAATGAGCACGTTCTATGGCAGTGGCACAGAAGAATGTGATCAGCATCACGTCAAAACGGAATATTTTGCTACCGCTAAAAATACACCTCAGGCGCGAGAACTTTTTTATTTTTTAATCTCACAAGAAACGTCGGATATTTATTCGAACCATGGGCTAGGAAAATAATTTTTGTAATCTTATGGCACGCTAATAAAACTACTTACATTCACCCTTGCCAACCACTAACCACATATTATCGCTTAGTGGAAAACGATCCTTTAATCCAAAACGAATGATAGACAAATTGCAATCAATGCACATTTTTCGCAAAGTTTGTGGCGTAAAATAATTGAGGTGGTCTGGAAATCGAAAACCCGACCATTTTACACCTAATATTGTTCTGTTGTAACAGGCATAATTGGGAACTTTTATAATTGCGACTCCGTCTTTTTTCAACACTCGAAAAACTTCTTGTAAGACTTCCTTAGGACGCGCCTCATGCTCTAAAAAAGAACGCATAAATATTGCCGATGCAAAATTTTCTTCAAAATTCTTTAAACCATCTAGGGCTGGATTTACTTCAATGCGACCACCTCGTTTTTTAGCAAATTCTTTGCCGTAGGATGCTTCCGATTTTGAGATCTCAATACCGAAGGGAGTATAAGAGTCTGACAATGCCTCAAGCTGTCCGCCTTTGCCACATCCAATATCAATCACATTTCCCTGTGTTACATAATTCCCAGCTATGTCATCGATTTTCTTACGTTTAAATAAATGTAAGCGCCATCGCGTACTCTTACTAAGCTTATAAAGCAATGGATGTTTTTTTCTTCTTTTTGCCTCTCTATCGACCGATGTTTTTTCCCATGCATAGTCCTCTTCGAGCTCTTCATAAATAGGTGCTACCTCTAAAAAAACAAAGCCACATCCCTTGCAAGAGCGCATAGTCCAAGGTTTTTCTGAGTATTTACAATGAGGTGACTCTGCAGCTGCCTCTTCGCATAGCGGGCAATCTCTCATAATCGCTTTGCGACCTTCAACATCAACGACATTCATGGTTATTCCTCATTATAAATTTAGCGCACCTTATCAATTTTGTTTATTGATAAATGTAAACACAAGAAATGGAAAAAATTTACTATCGCATAGCTAAATTATGTAGGCAATAAATATTTCTCGATTTTAAATTCCAGTTACCGCACCTTGTTTTTTTGGACTAATCTTATTTTTCGACCATTACGATATTGGCATGATACCGCCGCAGCTGATTCGAGCTTGAGCGGTGCTTGCCCCAGTTCTACTGCTCGGGCTACCTTAGAGCTTAGTAATTCTCGGCAAATACCCTTACCATGTGGAGCACCTTTAGCAAGAGGACCCTTATACTGAGCACCATTTTTCCAGCTTACTGTACCCTTCGACGGCCAAGCTCCACGATTAAATTCGCCTTGAATAACTTTATACACAAGTAAATCTGCACCGAGATTACCTTTTTGAACTTTAAAATAGTAACTTCCCGTGCCATCCATATATCCATTTGAAAAATTCCCCTGGTAGAAGTCACCCTTGTATCTAAGGCCTAAGCGAACTACATGCTGAGTACTGGCTAAAACTCCTTCGCCATGAAACTCACCCTGCTTAAACTCACCGCGATAACTTGCGACCAGAGTTGAACTTTCACTATGCTCACCACTTCTAAGGTAAAACTGAATATCTTTAGATCTCTTATTTATTGGCTTCGTTGGATTTTTTTTAGTCGTCATTATATAACCACGATAGTAGTGACACATACTTGTTACACCATAGGGGCTAAGACAGTCTCCCCGGCCATGGCGGAAACCATTCTGCCAGGAGCCACTGTATTTGGCGAAATTTTGATTGATGTACAAGCCCACTCCATGCGGTAACTTACCAGACCATGTACCTCGGTAGTATTTAACAAGTTTATTATTTGATTTTTGTAACCAAATTTTAAGGCTAGGCTCTGATTTAAAAGTTAGTCCAGAGTACATTATGCCATCACCAAACCCAGGGCTACTAACATTTGTGATTACACCCCTCCCTTCAAGTGACCTTATCCAATGACTCTTAAAACGACAGGGCCTACGTAATTTTTTTAAAGTACATTCTCCCGAAACATTAATTTGGGTTTTCGACGACTTATTAACCCGCGTGGTACGAAATTTAACATCCCCGCCTGTTAGCATAATATTGGCGGACAGTAATTTACCGAACTTCCACTTGCCAAAAATTTGATTGCCAAAAATCGTTCTTACTTTTCCACGGCCATGCCGAATAAAATCACGAGCAAACATTTGATGTGCTACTAAACCCTCGCCAATATATTTGACACCTCGGTCATAATATTTTAATTTTACCTTTTTTAAACCCTTAATATATTCGCACGTTGAAATTACGCCTGCACTCAAACATTTGCCAATACCATACGGAATGTGCTTATTGTTAACTTTTTTTGATAATCCAAAAAATTCATCACCGTCCTCAAATACAAATTGCCGCCATGATTTTCTTTTAACTAAGCGTTTCATGTTTATATCTGTTTTAACTTTATAGAGCAACCTGACAATTGTCTTGTTACTTGAAAGGGTTATTTTCACATCCACATTGCTCAATTGAATTTTATAATCGCCCTTTTCTTTTTTTGCAAGTACCTGCTTAAGCTTATTAATTAGTTTATTTTTGTCTGCTTTAGCTAGTTGAATAAATGTATTCATAGCATTAAATTTAAGCATTTTTACATTAATACCAACATGCAGCCAAATATTAACTTCTGCATATGCTTCCTGCGTAAAATTAACATCAATGCGTTTCACTAGATTGTTAGTTAAAGAAAAACTGGCCTTAGAACTACGTAGTTTAACGAGTGGATATCCTTGGCGAAAGTAAATGTCAATAAGTGCATTAAACGAGCCCGGTGTTCGACTTAAATGATATTTCGAAAAGCCAATTAGGTTTTTTACAGACAAGCTCTTATTTTTTGCTAGATCGTTTATCGATCTATATGCATTTTCTAGCTCGTCTAATTTCAATCCGTTTCTGATTAACAATTGAAGTAATTCAAGGTCTGTTTTACGATTCCATTTAAGGAAGTAGATTAAATAATTATTTTTTTTCTGTAATAATTTTCTATTCCTATACTCGGGCAATATGTATTTGTCTAGAATATGCAATCTAGCCTGAGAAATAGTATTTTTTCTTAAAAAATAGTGCAAGCTGCTTAAGTTTTGATCGTCCTTGCCAGTCCACTTTATATTTTTTAGCGATAGAAAACGATAATATTTCTCTCCATAAACTGCATGCTCCGCCAAATAATACGCAAGAGACCTGCCCCGCGCATCTAAGGCATTGATATTAACACCACTATTGACTATTTTTTTAAATAAGCTAAAGTCCTGTGATTTTTTACTTATTATATAGTGCAAAGGTCCGCGGCCTAAAATATCAGTTTGATTTAGTACTGTTTTATTTTTAATTATTTCATCAATCAAACTCATGCGAGCTTGGTAAACCGCATGCGACTCCCTATCACTAGAAAAAGGCAATAAAAAATTATATAAAACTGGTTTAGTGTTGCCAATATTTTTGCTTGTACCAATAGTTTTCTGGCTCAGCAGCAAGGATGCGATCTTGTAGTACTGTGCCGCCAGGGAACTATTTCTTTTCGCTTGATAAGCTAAATAACTAAGTAAATCTTTAGATTGAGTAAATTTATAAGTACTAATCTGTTGACCCTGTTCGAGTAGATATTTCACCAGATCATAATGACCCGCCTCTATCGCAAAATGAATAATAGATTTTGATTTTGCATTAGTTGCGCCGAGACTTAAGCCATTCCGCCTAAATAACTTAATAAAATTTAAATGAGATTTACATTTTTTTTGGTACCAATTTTTATCTAGGACTATTTTCTTGATCTTATCTAAATTAAACATAACGTTCTTAGCCAAGAAAAATTTTACTCCTGAGCTATCACACAGTCTATTCACTCTAGTAAATGCAGCCTGAACAATACTATGCTGCTTTGATTGACTACTCATAGCTAATACACTCTTCGAATAAATAGTCTCAGCCATAGCATAGTCTCTTGTCTTCTCTATAACCGAAGACAAATTATCCTGTCTAGTTCTATGTGGTGCAAACTCGATGGCATAGGATAAAGCCGAGATGTTTGAGATTTTATTTGCCTCGCCGTTCTTATAACCCAACTCTATTAAGTAGTTAAATAAGGCTTTGTCACGATTTAGAATGGTGCGAATTAATGCTGTATTGCCAGACTCAAAATAATAGTTATCGAAGTATTTTTTATTTTGATAAAACTCCTTAATGATTTTTAAACTTCCTGCTTTAACCGCATACAGCACGACACTCATTATACAACTAGGCTTAAGTGTAATATTTTTGATATTACGCTCAGAGTGGATCGGTGTTTGTGTGCCTTTTCTGTTTTTCTTGAATATGCAATTTCGAGTCGCGTATAGATCGGAACCCGATTTCGCTAGCAACTTAAATAATTCAAATTGATTTGCATCCGCCGCTAACATTAAAGCTGTCATTTCGTTTAAATCGCGCGTATATACATTTGATCCCAATTTTATTAATTCTTTGGCGATACCAAAATTGGAATTTTTTATTGCAAAAATTAACAGTGTATCGCCTTGGCTATTTTTAGTGTCAAGGTTAAATCCTATTTTTTTTAAAGTAGAAAATATTTCAATCTTAATGTTTTTCCTGCTGGCTAAATGAAATGCGAGTTGTTTATGATATTTTTTATTTTTTTTAAGATTTAGCAATATTTGATTTACGACGAGCTTACTAAAAGGATTGTTTTGCATTTCCACCTTAAGATATAAATCAATTAAAGGTTTTTCGCCTTTAAATTTGATCGCTAAAGCGTTTGGATCTTTAATTATTTCTGTGAATAATTCATAATCTTCATTTAGCAATGCTAATTCGATAACTTTGGTTAGATTAGCTTGGCGTGTAAAACGATTCCCAGCCTTTAGCGCCTCAAGTAAGCCCGAACGAGAAGATTTCTCTAATGCTCTGAACAACTTCCGATTTTCGCCATACTTTTCATCTTTGATCCTAACAGGAGGATCCGCATATTTATTTTGAAAATCGAGATTTGCTTTGCGCCAATCTTCGGGAGAACCCTCGTCATTTGAAGAACAGGCAAAAAATAGAAATAGGCAAATAACTATGAATGCTACTTGTTTCATATGTCAGCTTTCTGTTTCCAAAAGAAGCTCTCCATGATACTCAATAAGTTTGCCTATTACTGGCAGACTAATTAGTACTTTGAAACTATATTTGCCTGCACAGGCTTTCTCAAAGGCGCTTAGCTTAGGCGCAATAAATAAGGGCAGGCGCATTCCCCACAATGCGACTCTCTTTAAATTATAAATTAACGCTCCGTTTTTATTTTCAAGGTAAAAAAATAGTTTAACTGGACCTAGTGACTCATAGACATAATCACCCTGTCGCCTAAATCGAGTATTCATCTGCTGGCCGGCAAAATTACGATTCCAATAAACGATATCTGCTTGATGATCAGCCTCAACTCGTAATTCGACTTTTGTTCCTGCTTTTGGCAATTTTAGTAGGCGACATATCATTCTCGCTAGAAAATTACCTTGGCTTACACCGACGATGCCTTGAATGATTGATTTACCCCTATGCGCTTGCTGCACCATAGGATCTAATTTTTTAAATTCGTCGCCCATATGTTCAACAAATAGATTGGATTTACTCATTTTTACCCTGGCTGTATTTCGATCGCTAATAACGTCTAAGTGCTAAGCACAATTTACCTTAATTTGCTTCAATTTAACATGGGCTTACAATTAATCCACTGCTATAATAGTTTAGTTCTGGCCTCACCTGGATGAAATTATATGAAAAAACGACAGATTAAACTTCTCGCTTCTAGTATCTTACTTTTTAGTATGAACCTACTGTTTGCTGGCGATCTCAAAAAAGAAGATGCGAGCAATCCTGTCGCAGTCATTGAAACATCAGAAGGTAAAGTCTATATCGAGCTTTTCCCTAAGGAAGCGCCTAAAACAGTGAAAAACTTCATCGATCTGGCACAAGGCAAAAAAGAATTTACTGACCCTAAAACTGGCAAAAAAGTAAAACGTCCCTTTTACAATGGCCTAGGATTTCACCGCGTTATAAAGAACTTTATGATACAAGGTGGCTGCCCAATGGGAACAGGCCGCAGTGGCCCTGGTTACAAATTTGAAGACGAAATAAGCGCGAAATCTCTCGGTCTCGATAAAATGAAAGCGGTCACCAATGGTCAGCCTCACAAATGGTTACTCATTCGATCTCAGAGCGAATTTCAGCAAAAAGTAGTTTCACCGCTAGTAGCCAAAATGGGAATAAAATCCGATGATGAATTCAAGAAGCGACAAGCAGAAGTTCAAAAGAACCTAGCAGGTCTTAGCCTAATGGATGTCTACACAACGCAGGGGTACATATATAACAATACACGTAAATCACACCCACCAATAAGAGGTGCCTTGGCAATGGCAAATTCGGGCCCCAATACTAACGGCTCACAATTTTTTATTAATGTCATCGATACAAAATGGCTCACCGGAAAACACACTGTTTTTGGTCAGGTCCGTAAAGGTATGGATATTGTTGATAAAATCAGTAATAAGAAAGTAGGCGCAGGCAGCAAGCCGACGAAAGACATAAAAATAATATCAGTCACCTTTACCAAGTAACCATAAATTCGTAATTCTATCAACAACAGGCTAGCAAATAAACGTAGCTTGGGTTCTTTACGCGCGCAGGGATGCGCGTGGTAGAACAACGCAGGAGCAGTTGCCGAGAGCCTGGATGTCGATTTATCTATACTACAAAAACCATTAGAGACATTACAAAAAGCATAAGTAGCCTGCAAGACGGAGTCGAAGACGACGGAGTGCAGGAAAAATAAATCAATATTATTTTTAGGATTTAAGAAATTAGGAAAGTATTATCCTGTACTCAGCGTTCAATGAACGCTTCCTACAGGCTAGGTCTTGAATTATTTTACCTTCCGATTTCGGCAGATATTTCACTTTCAAAAATAGACTAATTGTAAAAATTATCTACGTAAATTGAGCTAACATCCAATTACCAATGTCGATGCATTGTTCTGGGCAAACTGAGTGCGCCATAGGATAGGTTTGCCATTCTAAATTATAATTAAGGCTGGTTAATTTATCTTTCGAACGCTTAGCAAACTCAATAGGCACAACATCGTCTTGGCTGCCGTGCATCATGAGTATTGGCGTTTTTTTATTTGTTTCGCTCGCATCAGATTCTAACTCGTCTAATACTGGCAAATAAGCTGACATAGCGAGTATTCCGCCTAATGACTTTTTATGGCGTAAGCCAGTAAATAGGCTAATTGCACCACCCTGGGAGAAACCAGCAAGTATAATTCTCTCGGACTTAATCCCTGATTTCACTTGCCCATCTATTAGCGCATTAATAATCTTAGCTGTTTGTGTAATACCAGGTTTATCGTCTTCATGTTGATCTCCTATACCAACAATATCGTACCAAGCGCGCATACGCATGCCCGCATTAACCGTGACTGCTTGGACAGGTGCATGCGGAAAAATAAATTTAATTTTTAACTCAGGACTTAAGCCTAGCATCGGAACTATGTCATAGAAGTCATTGCCGTCTGCACCCAAGCCATGTAGCCAGATAACACAAGCGTCAACCTCGTCTGCCGTAGACCGTGTGAGTATTTCTAAAGATGTCATATATTATGCAAGTGCCAGGTCTAGCTTAGCATTCGGTTAAAAAACTATAAATATTGAAACAGTAAGCCGAATGCTAAGCTAGACTTGGTTACCTTCCTATTCTATGGATTGAGTGTTTTATCGAGGGTTTCTTCTATCTCGGTATAGTTAAATTCAAATCCCTCAAGTTGGATTTTATCTGAGCTAGCCCGGATGCTAAATAAAAATATTTCTTCACCCATTTTTCCAAATAAAGTTTTAATCGCTTTGACCGGCATGGGTAGCAGGGTCGGCCGTTTCAATGCTTTGCCAATCGCAGCTGTTAATACCTTATTACGTACCGGATCGGGTGCGGTAATATTAAACCTTCCGCTTAGATCTGTCTTGTTAATGCAAAAAGCGATCGAGCGAAATACATCTTCTAAATGCACCCAAGAAAACCACTGCTTGCCATCTCCCAGTATTCCACCTATACCAAATTCAAATGGAAAAATCATTTTTGCCAGAGGTCCGCCATTAATACCAAAAACGACGCCAAGACGCAGAATACATAAGCGAATGTCTAAGGCCTCAAATTTTTCAGCCTCAGTTTCCCAGGCCAAACAAAGTTCATGTGAAAAACTATCATCACCGTCTTGAGTTTCATCACAGATATGATCACCTTGATTGCCGTAATAACCAACCGCAGAAGCTGATATAACAAGTTTTGGTTTTGTTTCAAGTCTCTCGCATAAGCTGACTAGATTTCGAGTCGCTTTAATTCGGCTGCTTTTGAGCTCCAGTTTATATTTGTCAGTCCAAAAGCCACCCGCAATGGAGGCCCCAGTTAAATTTATTATTACATCAATATTTTCAGTTGCGTTAATGTTTTTAAGATCATCTATTAAACGAATTTTACCTGAAAAATGTATTGCTGATTTATGAATGCTTCGAGTTACTATGCTAACGTCATGGCCTTCGTCTATTAATCGCTGTGCTAATTGACTGCCGATATAACCACTGCCGCCTGAAATTAAGATACACTGCCCTGGCTCATTTAAATTGAGTGCAGCGCTAAATTCTTTATTCTCTGCAAATTTTTGTAAACGAAAATGAGCAAGGCCATCACGAATACTCCAAACTAAAACACCGATAGCAAATAGAGTGATAATCCAGGAGTAGCCACCATGGCTAGTAAAACTAAATTCAGTAGAGTAGCTACCCCATGATAATAAAGTAGGCGCTAAAAATGCCAATATAAGGCCATAGTTTAACGCTAATAAAGTATGCGTAATACGCTCGGTGCTGGGTAAAATTCGAGTATTATCTTCAACTACAAAATCCCAAAGCGTTAAACCCACTTCCGCAATTAAGAGTGCGATAAAAAGCCATACATAAGCGCCACGCCATTCAGTCCAAGCTAAAGAAAAGAACACAATAATATAAAAAAAATTACGAATGGCATGAATGAATAATTCTTTACTTGCTGACTTTCGCCAAGGTAAATTTAATTTCAGTTCATGATGATACAATGTATCAAAAGCACCCATTAGCCCTTGAAGAATCAGAAGTGAAAAAGCAGCATCTAGCATACGAACACTATTCCTTGTACTTATTTTATCAACAATTACATCAGTCTAGCCTGAATAATTGATAATTTCAGCAAAATGATACTTTAGAGATACTTGGGAGAGATACTTGGGAGAGATGCTTAGGAGAGATGCTTAGGAGAGATGCTTAGGAGAGATGCTTAGGAGAGATGCTTAGGAGAGATGCTTAGGAGAAGCGATTTATTTAGTTTGTGATATTACAAAAGTGTTAGAAAGAGTTGGATATTATTCCGACAGAATATCATTGATTGCTGAAATTGACGAACTTGAAGTGTTTAAAAGTAAAAAGCCTTCTTCCTAAAATTAGAAGAAGGCTTTTTGTTAAATAATTAAAATTATTTAACTGCTGTTTCGATTGAGTCTTTTACACCCTTGTTATCGTTCCAGCTTATTAATATTTTATCGCCTTTTTTGCCACCTTTGTAAGTAAAGTGCAATAAAGGGTTCTTAGAAACAGCAGGTCCCCAGTTAGCGGTTAATACTGTTTTACCTTCAGCAGCTACCGTTAGTTCTTCGATAAAATGTGCAGGTATTTTCTTACCTGATTTTTTGTCTTTACGAAGACCAGTTTCCATCGGATGACTGATAATCGCTTTGACTGTTGTAACGCCACCTTTGTTGGTCGCTCTTGCTC
Source organism: Gammaproteobacteria bacterium (assembly GCA_003233075.1). Lineage (GTDB taxonomy): Bacteria > Pseudomonadota > Gammaproteobacteria > SZUA-21 > SZUA-21 > SZUA-41. The sequence goes on along the minus strand of QIKQ01000142.1, from coordinate 947 downwards.
TATTTTTAGCCATATTCTTGTCCTCTCTAAAATTAAAATAGCTTGTTGTTAGCGATTATCCGCCACAACCACCGATAGTTACTTTCACTTCACGTTTCGCTGTGAACAGTTTGCCGTTTGAACGAACCACTGCGTGGACGTTTGAGGTTTTACCGATCTTGATACGTGTGCGAATAAACGCGTTAGTGTTAGAGGCCATAGTAAAATTGGCTGCCAAAGGTTGACCATTTTTCTCAACTAAAATACTTATTGAGTCAACTTTAGGTAAAGATGATTGAACGGTGATGCCAACTTCTGCGCCGTTTTCAGCAATTGGTGGGGCAGTGATTTTAATCGCGCCACTGTTTGCCATAGATGAACTGCCAAGTAATTTTTTAACAGCGTCATCAACTTTCTTTGATGTGAAGGCTCCTTTATTCCACTTAGCGAATACTGCTTGTGGACTTAGAAGACCTGCTCCAGCTGCTACACCGACTAGGCCAGCACCCAAAGAGCCTTTTAACAAGGTTCTACGTTTCATATCAGTCATTACTGTACTCCTTATTATTGAAGGTATAGTTTGCTCACTTTATATAAGGGCAATTCACATGCCACCAAATATAATACTTATAAAACATGCACTTAATCGATATAGTCAACTAAATGCGGGGTAAATCTATTGCAAAATGCACCTACATGATTGCATTTTTAAATCTAATCATCCTTAATAACACAAAATTGCACGCTATTTAATCAACCTTACTCTAAATGCGCATAATTCTATGAGCGATGGATATTTATACCACTTTGAGCAGGCATTATATTTTTTTGGTCAGAAATGCATAATCAAATAATTTAATCTAGGTAGTAATATCACTTAGCCCGCTTTTCTCACAGCACTTCGTAGCGAGACGGTTCAAGGGTATGCTATGACACGTTTTCACGACCGAGAAGTGCGCAGGCATAGT
>QIKQ01000259.1 GCA_003233075.1 Gammaproteobacteria bacterium | reverse complement strand
CCTCTGGTGTTCCGGTTGTCACGCCAGTGGCATTGCCGGGTAGCTACGTTCGGACAGGATAACCGCTGAAAGCATCTAAGCGGGAAGCCCCCTCCAAGATGAGATCTCCCAACCTTTAAGGTTGTAAGACCCGTTGAAGACTACAACGTTGATAGGCTAGGTGTGGAAGAGCAGTAATGCTTGAAGCTAACTAGTACTAATTGGTCGAGTGGCTTGACTATATAACACCAAAGCAGTTTGGTGTGTATTGATAAGCAACTCTATGAAATGAACAGGCGTATGCTTGCTTTATTTTAACAAGTTGATTTCAAAACATTCACTAAGTTTTATTGTTGATTAGAATTGTATGTCTTAATTTGTTTATCAAATCCAAAGATATGTGTTGCTGGTCGCAAACAATAATTGAGTCCTAAAGCGTCTATGAGTTTTACTTTCCCAAAATATTAAAGAACACGTTATTCAATAACGCTCTTTAGTACAATTTCGAATGCGACTTGCGCTTAAGTTGTATTGTAACCAGTTTGCCTGGTGGCCTTAGCGAAATGGAACCACCCGATCCCATCTCGAACTCGGAAGTGAAACGTTTCAGCGCCGATGGTAGTGTGGGAGTTCCCATGTGAGAGTAGGACACTACCAGGCATCACACAATAACCCATTGACGTTTAGTTGATGGGTTTTTTTATGGGCGCTATATAATAAATAGTGTGAAAGTAATGTATTTTTTAAGGCTATTTTCGCTCTGCGCGCGTCCTGCGGCGCGAAAATAGCCCTGCCCTCGGGCGTTCGTCGGACAAAAGTGACCTTGAGTCACTTTTATTTATCCTGCTCACCCAGGCATCAAATATAAAAACCTAACACCGATTGTAAGTACTTATTTGTGTATAAGATTTGAGGGAGATAAGATTTTTTTCTTTATAATGCAAATTCGATTTATCTTTTGCTAATTCGACTTTAATTATTGATACTTCGACACTTTTGTAATCCCGACTAAGCCATAGGATTATCGTTTAGACTATTTATTTAATGGATTTGCTTGAAATATTAAATAGTTTATACACTGCGAATTTCATCAAGCGCTTCCTGCCCAGGTTTTACAGATTCTGTTCGCTAGCCCGCTTTTCTCACAGCACTTCGTAGCGAGACGGTTCAACCTAGATTAATCAGTTGAAAACCCGCTAAACTTGTAACTCACGGAAATTAGGGACAAAACAATGCCTCATCCTCCAAAATCCATTCACCCATTGGGTGATCAAATCACAGCGTCAGATAATGTACTGCCAGGAACAGTCGAAGTTGAAACCTATGCCGGAAAATTACAGATTGAATGGGATCAGGATGCAGCCGTCACCCCGCTAGGGCAACTCCCGTTTTTTATTCAGTTTTTAAAACTCGGTGGTCGTTTTGACCCTTGGATCGATGACTGTCCGCTGTCTTATCAAAGTAATAACGCGCCTGAGAAAATTGATGTGTTGGGCTCGCTTTTTCTTTCAATCTTATCAGGTCATAAACGTTATGCTCATATCACCAATTTAATGAGTGACCGAGTCAACTCCAAATTACTGGGGATGAATAAAGTGGTTAGCGATGATTCAGCTCGCAGAGCACTGCATAAAATGGATGAAGACAAAGGAACTCGATGGTTAGAGGACCATTTATTTTCTTGTTACGCGCCCTTGCTAAAAACGCCCTGGATTTTAGATGTGGATGTCACCGTCAAGCCACTTTATGGGCATCAGGAAGAGGCGAAGGTTGGATACAATCCACAAAAACCAGGCAGGCCATCACACACGTTACATACCTATATGATTGGCAACTTGCGACTGGTGCTAAAGGTAGAAGTGCAAGCGGGCAATCAATCGCACTCTAACGACTCCTTGCCTGGTTTAATCTCTTTGTTAAATCGCATCCCCGCTGAGAGTAAACCTGAATTTGTACGAGGTGATATTGGTTGGGGGACGGATAATGTTATGCGAGAAATGGAAGAAATCAATCAGCGTTATTTATTTAAACTCCGAAAATCAAAGAACGTCAAAGAGCTTATCTGTAAGCACCATTGTTTAGGTGAGTGGGGTTACATTAATAAAGAGTGGGAAGCCAAAGAAGATAGACTGCAATTGCAGGGCTGGGAAAAAGCACGCCGAGTCATTGTCATCAGGCGACGTCTCTGCGTGGAGCATCTAATCGGCATTGAATATCAAAAAGAAGGTCAACAAAATCTTGCTTTTGTTGATGGGCCAGAGGATCTAAAAGCGTATGAGTACTCGGTTTTAGTGACGGACCTTGACGAGGACCTGATCACTCTATTTTATCACTACCGGGATCGAGCCGATTGTGAAAACAATTTTGATGAGATGAAAAACCAATGGGGCTGGGGAGGTTATACGACTCGCAGTATCAAAAGCTGTCGGTTAATGGCTGGTATGATTGCCTTAATCTACAATTGGTGGAATTTATATGTACGACTTGCACTGCCCGATAAACACCATGAAGCGATTACCAGTCGACCCTTGTTGCTGAGCGGAGTTGGACGGTTGATTAAACACTCTCGGCAACAGAAGCTTATCATCACAAGCGCACATGGGGATATCACAAAACTAAAAAGTGCCTATACACGTTTAGTCACGTTTTTTAATGAACTTAAAGCAGCTGCGCCGCAGTTGAGTATAACGGAATGCTGGAGTCAGATATTGGCTAAAGCCATGGAGAAATATGAAATTAAAATGAGCAAAGAATGTCCCGCAATATCGCCTTTGCCCGGCTAATTAAATGACAACAGAAATTAAGTTCTGATTAGGCTAATTCTACAATTTGGCAGGGTTAACTGATTTTTTTAGGTTGAACCGTCTCGCTACGAAGTGCTGTGAGAAAAGCGGGCTAGCTTCAACGTAAAGAAAAGAGGTGTTTCAAAGAAATTGGTCGTTGCGAGATGTGTTCGCAGAACGCACCGAAGCAATCTCCATAATTCAATAACTTACGTTAGAGATTGCGTCATCTGCTGACGCAGTCTCGCAACGACGAGGAGCTTCGAATGCGATATTATCGGTCGATTACTTTGTTTTCAGTGGCTTAGCTTGGTCAGCCCCCAATACTCAATACTATAAAAAGTTACTGGGATGAAAGTCTTTGGCTTCAGGGAGTTTTTCAACTTCGTGCACGGCGCGGACAAAGATTTCGTCTGCGTCGTCAGGTCCCAAGTATTCTGCAGCCCAAGTGTAACAGGCATGAACAATTTCAGACATTTCCTCTGTTTCCAAAACATCGTTAAAGACTATTTGACCCTTATTTTGACACCAGGCTACTAAGTTGGCTTCGACATCAGGGCTGATATCTAATTCCGAAGCCATAGCCAATACATAACCGTATAATTTTGCAACGTGATTTTTAGCGCTATGTTCAAATTGTTTTACCAACTCTTTTAGTAGGCCACTAAACACAACTAATTCGGTTGAAACTAATTCAGCCAGTACAGGTATTGATTCATCGACATCATTGGTGTCTATTTTAACAGTGGATGCGGTTTGTTGTGCTTGTTCTTGGTTGGGGACTGGTCTAATAGGTGCAGGTGTAACGCTCAGAGTAGATTCTGGAGTTACCTTGCGAACTTTGATTTGCTTAATACGTTGATGTTGAACCATTTCATCCCAAGGGTCACTGCCAATGTTTTCGCTAAAATAAAGTTCTTTAGTGAGGCGTTCGCGGAGTTCTTTTTTCTTGTCGCCAATAGCGGCGAGTTTTTCTATTTGATCGATGTATTCTAGTATAGGTAAGCTATGTTGCTTGGCGTAATCATTTTCCAGAATCCATAAGGCTTGCATATGATAATCGGTAGACAAAAAGTCTTTAAGTACTGTATTAACAACGCAGCGTCGTTTAACTGGATCATAGATAGGGCTTTTATTCATAACATCATCATTTGTATCATAAAAAGACTATTTAGTTTTACTCTTTTTACCTTGGTGTAAAACATCTTTTTGAAATTCGGGATAACCTACTTCATAGTGCTCAGCAAAGTCTAAACCTCTTTGTTGAGCGATGGTACTAGCACGTAGGCCCATGGTTTTATCAATAACTTTAAACAGCAGAAAAGCAGTAGAGAAAGTCCAGATAAAACAGGCAAATATACCGACAAATTGAATGATTATAATTTTACCATCAAACATATTATCGGCATAAAATAGTCCTGCGGCGAGTGTGCCCCAGGCTCCACAAAAACCGTGTACTGCAACTGCGCCGATTGGATCATCCCAACCTTTGGAATCCATAAAATCGACAGCGAGTATGACTATGCTACCTGATATCATGCCTGTTAATACTGATATACCCGGACTGAACAAATCGCATCCCGCGGTGACGCCAACCAAACCACCCAAGCTACCATAAATTGTATTTGTCATTAAAATGGGTTTTTTCTTTATCACCATAATGATTACGGCGCCTACAACACCGGCGGCGCCTGCTAAATGAGTATTAAGAACTATTTTTCCAATAGAAGCTTCAGCGTTCATGGTCATGCCGCCATTAAAACCGAACCAACCTATCCATAGAATAAAACCACCCATGGCAACTAAAGGTAAGTTATGGCCAGCGATATATCGAGGTTTGCCATCAGGGTCGTATTTTCCAAGCCGTGGACCTAAGACTATAACGCCAGCCAAGGCGCTCCACCCGCCAACCGAATGAACCACGGTTGCGCCTGCGAAATCAATAAACTCCAATTCTTTTAACCAGCCTTGCTGATCGGTATTGTAAACTGAGCCGCCCCAAGCCCATGAACCAAAGATAGGATAAATAATGGCAGTAATGAATACGCAAGCAACAAGATAGGCGGTGAATCGTGCGCGTTCTGCCAATGCACCACTCACGATAGTGGCTGCGGTGGCTGCAATCATAATATGAAAAAACAGCCGACTGTAATCCATGTTCTCAGCATTGCCTAAGAAAAAATGATCGGTGCCGAAAAAACCGGTCGTATTAGTTCCAAACATGAGGCCATAACCAATTAACCAGAAAGCGATAGCGCCAAAACACATGTCGGTATAGTTTTTCAGAACAACATTCACTGTGTTTTTTGAACGCACCATGCCGGATTCGAGCATGGCAAAACCGGTTTGCATGAAAAAAACCAGTACCCCCGCCATGACTATCCAAACGGTATTTAAGGAAGTTTCTAGAGTAGCAACGTCGTCTGCAAGAGAAGAGGGGGCTTCGGCTGAAAAAGCACTAAGGCTGAAAAAAGAAGCGATTGCGAGTAAAATTAAAGTAATTATCTTTTTCATTGAGTCATGGCTTTGTTGTTGGGGCATTTTGCGAGAAAATGACTCAATTGTTTTTTACCTTATTATTGATTAGATTAGTTAGATGATAGTTGATACGACTACAAAAACTACACTAATTTCAATTACCTGAGTAATATTATAAATCGAACTTAGAAAAAGTGATATGTCTTTGTTGAATCATTTTTAGCAATTTATCGACGTTAAGCCTAAAATTGCACGAAATCGCTCAAAAGCGTGTGTTTACGAGTGAGTTATTTAAAGTATAGCTTTTATAAACAAAGACTTACAAATACAATACCACGACTAATCTGGCTATATTTTAAGCTAATAAAGCTGTTTAGTTTTAAGTCAGGTGTTAAAGAGAGCATTTAACTTTATGCTTGTATCTATTATTTAATAACTAGCTGTAAAGTAGGTCACTGTGTATTTACAATAGCAATAGAACTTGGAACAATTTTGGTAAGGATATGTAAAGGATGTTAAGTGCATGACGCTATTCTAATAGCGGGGCTTGAAAGTAAAGTTTTATAATTAAATCACCTATTTATGCTGGACGGTCTAGATTGATTTTGATATAAACATTAGCGATTAAATGCTTGTTGTCATTGTTCAAATTAGATGATTATCCTGCATTAGAATACCTCTAGGATGCTAAGATAGTAGAATTTACCTAGGCTTTTCTTTCGTTTTTAAATGTAAATAGATGAAATATCAAGGTAACATTTAAACGCAACCGAGTTTAATTTTAAAATAGTGAATTGTAGGCTGAAAGAATCATAATATGAAGTTTTTTAAACAATTAATTGTAGGGATTATTTTTTATAGTTGTTCGATGCTGACTGTAGCAAGTGAAGGTTGGAGTGTAGAAAAATTATTAGCGAAAATTTCAAGTCATGCTAAATTCGAGTATCGTTACAGCGAAATAAAACACATTGGTTTTTTGCAAAACCCGCTGAAATCAAAAGGAGTATTAAGTTTTAGTAGCCCTGATATATTGCAAAAAAAAGTGACCTTTCCTAAGAAAAATATTTATAAAATTATTGGTGATCGCTTAATTATTTCTCGAGAAAATAAACCTCAAAAAGAAGTCATGTTGTCTAACTACCCAGAGATGTTGGCTTTAGCGGATAGCTTACGGGCTACCTTTGCAGGTAATGAGAAGCTGTTAAAAAAATTCTATTCACTTGAATTGAAAGGCAATCGCTTAAATTGGAAATTAACGCTGACGCCGATCGATATAGATTTAATTGAAAAAATTGAATTTATTGAAATTCAAGGGAAAAAAGGCCTATTAAAGAGAGTTGTCATTAAAGAAGTTAATGGCGATAGGTCCATTATGACGGTCACAAATTCGTGATTGCTAGGAATCGAGTTTATTTTATTTCTTGGTTACTGATACTTGGACTGGCAATTTGGTGGATTGGCGCACACATTAAAATAAATTCTGATTTGGGTCAGTTTTTGCCACAAGACGATACTCTGCATAATCGTTTACTTCAAAAAGTTATTTCATCAAGCCCATCCACAGGGATTTTGATGTTAAGCCTTGAAGGTGATAATCCAGAAGCTCTTGCTAGCGTCAATAAAAAACTGGCTAATTACTTGCGAAAAAAATCCCGCCAAAAAGGTTCTCACATTGAGGAGGTTCTTAATGGTGAGGCAAAATTTAGCAAGGTACACAAAGAGTTTTTATTGCGTTACCATTGGTTATTAAACCCTAAATTGTCAGTTGAAACATTTTCTAGTTCCTATATTCGCAAAAAGTTAAAAGCGACTCTAGAGGAGTTGCGTTCGCCTGTTCCGCTTATAGATAAATCAATATTTATTCAAGACCCAGTAGGTTCGACTAAAGATGTTTTAAAAAGTTGGGCTAATCAAGCTCGTCCTAATAAGTTTCGAGGAGTTTGGTTTTCGAAAGATAAAACAAAAAGTTTAATCTTCATTCAATCAAAAGCATCTGGCGTTGATATAAATTACAATCAAGTTTTAATTAATAATATTCAAGCCGATTTTTTAAAGTTAAAAACCGATTTTACTAATGTCAATTTAGTGATGAGTGGTTTTGGCTACTATGCGGTTATTATTCGAGAAAAAATTAGAGACGATATTATTAAGCTTAGCATCGCAGCAGGTTTGTTTGTTTGTTTCTTGCTGGTGTTTGTTTATAGAGGAGTTGCGCCTTTAGTACTGGGCGTACTGCCTTTAGTCAGCGCTATGTTGGCCGGCACAATCGTTGTGATGTTAGTGTTTGGTCATGTCTACGGAATTGCATTGGCTTTTGGCATAACTCTAGTTGGGGTCACTATTGATTATCCAATTCATTTTTTCACACACATTAAAAAGACAGGCTCAGCGCGAAAATCTATTATCGAAGTATGGCCAACATTAAGACTAGGCGTCATTACAACGACCATTGGATTTACGGCTATGTTGTTGGCCGGTTTTGAAGGCTTAAAACAGTTGGCGACATTTGCTATTGTCGGCTTAATTGTTGCGTCAGCAATAACTCGTTGGTTATTGCCAGAGATTATTTCGACAAAAACGAAATTCGATATGCCAGAATACTTACTGCGTTATGCTGAAATAACCATTCACTATTTAACTAAACTGCCTTGGGTAGTGGCAGCTATCAGTGTTATCGCTTTTATATGGTTAATAAATCAAGGTCAGCTAACAGATCACGATATAAAGAAGTTAACACCATTAACTGCGGAACAAAAGTCAGTTGATAAAAACCTACGCGAAATTATTGGCACCTCAAATACGCGCTACATCATTGTCGTTAACGGCAAGGATATAGAACAGGTTTTGCAACGATCAGAATCTTTGGTACCAGATTTGAATAAATTGGTAGAGGCAAAAGTAGTGAGTGGCTTTGATTTGGCCGCGCGCTATTTGCCAAGTATGCAAACTCAAAAAGCCAGGCAGACATTAATACCGGATCGGGCTTTAGTTCAAACCCAATTTAAGCGGGCTTTGAAGGGCTTGCCATTTAAGGCAGAAAGTTTTAATCCTTTTTTAGATAAATTGGAAAAAGCCAAAAGGGCTTCACCTTTGACTTATGAAAAAGCACTCAACTCGCCACTGCAATGGAAATTAAAAACTTTATTGCATGAACATAAATCAGGCTGGATGGCTTTAGTTTTATTACGTCGTGTTGACAACAAGGAAGTATTCCTAAAATGGGCAAAAACAACACGAGTAAAAGGCATGAGATTTCTTGATACTCGGGCCGAAGCATCGCAAGTGATGGCGACCTATGTGAATGAAGCGATACGCTTGCTAGCTTGGGGTTCATTGCTCATATTGCTCATATTGGCAATAGGTTTAAGGTCTTTTAAAAATGTACTCAGGGTGGTGTTGCCCATTGCTTCAGCGTTAATATTGACGGTTTGTTTTTGGATATTAAATGGTGTTAAACTTAATTCATTTCATCTCGTGTCATTATTATTGGTAGTCGGAATAGGAATCGATTACGCTTTGTTTTTTATTCGAAAAACAAATTCAGATGAGCATCGCCTCGATTTTTTAGCGGTCTGGATTTGTAATGTCACTACGGTTGTGGTATTTGGCCTATTATTTTTCTCGTTTCCACTTGTGCTGCAAGCGGTGGGTGGCACAGTTGCCGTTGGCGCACTTGTCGCATTTATAGCTTCCGCATCAGTGGCTGAAAAAATAAAATCAGATTAACTAGTAGTACTCCAAAAAGTAAAACGGAATTGATGAGATGAAAAGACGTCACTTTATTTTAAGTGGAATAGGTCTGGGACTCGGACTCGCTTATTGGCGATATTGGCCAGAAGATGGATTTATAAACCCGTGTAAGGAGCTTCCCACACCGAGTTCTATTTTAAATCACGATCTGCTTAAAGCGGCTTTTAGTGGCTTGCAGGCAGATCAAGTTTGGGATTGCCACGTACATCTAATTGGCTTAGGTGATTCAAATACTAAAAGTAATTTGAATGTTTGGATTAACCCAAAAATGAAAAGCTGGGCGAATCCATTGCTAAAAACGCAAATGGAGTTTTATCTAAATGCCTCATGTATTAGCGAAAAACCTTCAATTGACGAATCCTATGTTGATCGCTTGTATGCCTTAAGCCAAGACTTTCCAGTAGGCATGAAATTTATGCTTTTGGCATTTGATCATTTTTATGATATCAAAGGAAAAATAGATTTAGATAAAAGCGCAATGTATACGTCAAATGATTATGCGCGTCGCACTAGTCAAAAATTTTCAGACCGTTTTGAGTGGATTTGCTCGGTACATCCTTATCGTAAAGATGCCATAGATGAATTGGAAAAGGCAATTCAAGGCGGGGCTCGTGCGGTAAAATGGCTGCCTGCATCGATGGGAATAGATCCAGCATCAAAGCGATGTGATGAGTTTTATCAAACTTTGATAAAGTATAAAATTCCGCTCCTAAGTCACGCCGGTGAAGAACAAGCAGTTCAGACTCATGAAACGGAAAATTACGGCAATCCGCTACGCTTACGCTATCCTCTGGAAAAGGGAGTTAAAGTAATTATCGCGCACTGTGCGTCCTTGGGAGAGTATCCTGATACGGATGCAAATTCTGAAAAAGTAACTAGCTATAAATTATTTGCACGATTGATGGCTGAAAAACAATACCAGGAAAATTTGTTGGCGGATCTATCTGGTTTGTTACAATATAATAGGCTTGGTGAGCCAATCGAAGACCTGTTAAGTCAAAAAGCCTGGCAAACACGTTTACTTAATGCTTCAGACTATCCCTTGCCAGGGGTTATGCCTTTAATTTCACTGCAGCAGCTGTTTCGTTTAGAGTTTATTAATGATAAGGAGTTTGATTTTTTGATAAAACTACGTCGATATAATCAGCTTTTATTTGATTTTGTTTTGAAACGAACGATTCAACATAAGCAGAATAAGTTTTCTGTTAGTGTGTTCCACACTAAACATCATTTTGTAGGGGGTGAACTTTTCCAATGTATTTACCTAGGCTAATGTTCACAGTAATGGCAGGTCTTGCTACGTTTTTTTTAGTTGCCTGTGATGAGCAAAGTTCAAGTCGTGCTGGCCCGGATTCGATGCCGGCTTCAACTCAAACTAATAGCCATGCCTTTAAGGATTTAAAATCTAAACAAGAATTTTTAGAACGATACGTCCGGTTTCGTCGTCATTATCAAAAGCTGTATTTTGACATTAGCTTTTATAATAACTCGGCTAATGGTCGAGTTATTTCTGTTCCGGGCCCGAATGATTGGAGTATCACGATTATTGCTAAGGTACCTAAATCTGAATTAAAACTCTGGACGGAAAACCTTAAAAAGGGTCCGTCGTTAAATGTTGAAAAGTGGGCGAAAGAATTAAATTCTAATATTAATATCACTAATCTGAATGAATGGTATCAAAGTGATTATGTATCCTTAGGCATTGATAGATCTGCAAGTATCATTTTCTACTCAAATTCAAGTAATCGATTTTAGACGCTAATCTGGAGTCGAATTTAGTTTAAAATATTCTGCAAGCAAAGCCTACTTAGGGTAAAATGCTCAGATAGATAGTACAGGTAAGCATGGTATTACGACAGGACTTATGATGAGTGTAGATGAAATAAACAAAGCGGGAAAAAATCAATCAGAAGAAAAGATTGAGGATAAGGCGGAAGAAAAGACGCTCGGTTTTTTCAAAGTGTTATTCAGTGTTTTTGCGGCAATGTTTGGTGTCCGTGGCAATAAATATAGAGAAAGAGATTTTAAACATGGCAAGGCGAGTCACTTTATACTTGCTGCTTTAGTCGCGACAATTATTTTCATAACGGTCTTGGTTTTCTTAGTGAAATATGCCTTGAGTACTGCGGGCGTTTAGAAATCCGGATGTTTTAAATATAAAATGACTGCTAATTACAACAAGCTAAATCAATTTATTCTATTAGTTACAGTTGTGTTTGGCATACAATTGTCAACTTTGGCTGAAGTCAGCAAAAGCAAGACTCTCAAACAATCGCCGGCCTATCGCTTATCTTTTATATTTTTTTTAACCTAGATTAATCAGCTGACTCGTAGCGAGGGTGCATAAGGCGTTGAAGATAAAATATTTTTCAGGCTATTTAAAACGTAAGCGTATCACCTATACGGTGAGTTGGAAATAGCCTGAAAAATATTTTAGATTTAGTGCGTTATACAGCCGCAGTAGAGTTCAACTGATTAATCTAGGTTTAAGTTGGCCTTAAAACAAGGTTGCATAAAGACGGGTCTAAAGAGAAAGCACGCTGAAAAATTAGTGATGGCTAAATGTAATTGCATATCTAAAGTTTTTGATACGAAAGTGACCCCTAAAATGTGGACATTTATTATAAAAAATCAATCAGCGAACATTCAATATTTAAATCACGCAAAACTCGCTTCGGTCAAGCGCGAAATTATAAAGTGTGGATCTAAATTTAAGCGTTAAATATCACTGCTGTCCCGTTAACTTTTTTATCTCGATGTTTAATAGTCGCATTCACTAAACAAAATAAGTGACCGATAATATCGCTTTCGA
>QIKQ01000146.1 GCA_003233075.1 Gammaproteobacteria bacterium | reverse complement strand
GCGCGAAGTGAATTCGCACGGGCGACCGAAGGGGGGTAATTCCATTCTCCCCCTTTGGAAACCCCCAATAGGTTGTGCCCGCAGCAAGCTGCGGGGTAAGCTGAATTTACTTAGAATGCGTTAGTTTTTCACTTTTGACGCGGTTTTTTTTTGCTGTTCTTGATTTTTTCTTAGGCAAATTGGTCTGCACATAACTATCCATAGACTGTTTAAATGCTATGCCAAAAGCTTCCACGGAGGCGTGGACAGTTTCTTCGCTACTGGATGAACGCAGTGTGCGGATACGTTTCTCAAAATAGACCTCAGGAAAAACTGTCGAATAATTTGAGGCGCGTATAATTCTAATCTCAATGCCAAAAACGACTTCGTCATATTTCTTATTTTTGTCTTTATTTACAAATCGCTCCAAGCGATGAATTCTTGATTTTAAAATATAATCTACATTTTCACCTGGATCAAAATAGACAACCTTTTTTGCGATCTGCGCATCCATAAAGTAGCGTCTTAATCGTTTTTGTACCAAACTACTTGGCGCATCTTGCCACAAATGATAATTATGTTTCGTGACACTATGAGGTCGGTCCGAATAAGTAAATAACATTTGTACGTTGTCATGAACACCATCGGTTTCCGGTCTAGCGATACCCAACGTGCCATTTAACAGTGGTTTGCGTAAAATTAGTTTTGGAGCAACGTAAGGAATATCATAGTGATTCTCCTTAGGGGGTTTGCCACCAACAATTCCGCCCACACAAGCACCTAACAATACTACTATGCTCGATAAACTTATTATTTTGAAAGTAGTGTTAGCCATTAGCGCTTAAATACTCCTTGCTCCTTCGGTGACTTACCACCAATTAGCGAACCTGGATTTTGCCGTATTTTACGACTAAATTCACTAAAATTTCGACTTGTCTGCTCTATATTGTAGACAATAGTATTGATTCGGTTAGAAACTGTTTCAAGCGATTTTCGAAACGCAATAACCGAATGCCTCACGTCTTGCTTGTTAGAATCTAATATTTTGTTCGTATTTTCAAGTACTAATGATAACTTTATGCGAGCTGAGTCCATTTTTTCTGACATTTGGTAGAATTTTCCAGATATCTTATCCGCATTAATTAAGATATTTCTAATATACTTCTGATTCTCAGAGCCTAAGATACGATTAATATGATCCGCGCCCTGATTTAAATTTAATAACAGCTTATTTGTGTTTTCGGCAATCTGCGGAATTTGTACAGTTAATTTATTACCAATTTTATCAATATGCCGACTTAAATTATGTAATAGCGGCTTGATGCTGGTAGTTGAAACTGAATTCACCTCTTGTGCGACATTATTCATCAGCGTCATAAAACTGACTTCTTGCTCGCCCGTGATAGTATCGTTTTGTTTCAAGTAAAGCTTACTCGATACTTCGTGAATATCAATTTGTTGCTCAGATAAAAAATTGGGTGTGACAATATGTGCAACGCTCAATTCAGGTATTTTGTAATCAGAGTTAATACTAATTTCAACTTCGAAGGTAGTTCTGCCGTCCTTATGTACACGTGAAATATCGGTTACTGATCCAACGGGATTTCCATGGTAGGAAACTGGGCTGCCTTTTTTAATGCCCATAATGCTGCCATATCGAATCTTGTATTTTTTTAGGTCAATACCATCAGAGGCAATTTGGTAAATCGCCACCATAAAAAAACTCAGTATCACCAACACAAAGGCACCGACAGTGACGTAATTGATATTTTCTTGTTTCATAATAGCAACCTAAATTTGACTCACTATATTCTAACCTATCTTAACGCGAAAACCTTTATGGAAGCTCTGAACAATTCGTCCCTGAATATATTACCCCGAAGTGATGTAAATTAAATGTAACAAAATCCACTTTTGCTAAATATAGCTCACAACTTAAACATTTTCGATTACAAATCTATCTAAATAATCTGCTCACAATATCATGGCACTTGTCTCGCCTTTTTACCTAATAAAATATCCAAATATTTTTCAGGATCAATTTCTTCCTGCTTAGGTCGCCGATTTAACAAATCCTGGATTCGTCGATCATCGCTGTTTTTTACTTCTTCGGTCGTGCCCGTTAATAATATTTTGCCTTGATCTAATATTGTAATTCGATCTGCGATTTTAAAGGCACTGTCTAATTCATGCGTTACGACTACAATGGTCATTTTTAAGGCCGATCGTAAATGTAATATTAACTCATCCAGTTCTGCTGCAACGACTGGGTCTAATCCAGCAGAGGGCTCGTCAAAAAATAACAACTTTGGGTCCATCACAATTGCTCGCGCAATGGCTGCACGTTTAATCATGCCCCCCGATAATTCGGCAGGCATCAAGTCTTCAAAGCCAGACAAGTTAACTACTTCCAATTTCATGCGCGCCATAATATGCATGGTATTTTCATCGAGCTTGGTATGCTCTTTTAGCGGCATACATATATTCTCGCCTACTGACAAAGAACGCATTAGTGCGCCACTTTGAAAAGAAACACCGATATCCTTTTTTAGTAAATATAGTTCCTGACTAGATATTTTGGAAATATCATTGCCCAACAATTTAATAGTGCCTGCATGCGGCGGATTAAGACCGAGAATATACCTCAATAACGTGCTCTTACCAGAACCGCTACCGCCCATAATGACCATAATCTCTTCGGGCGCAACTTTAAGCGATACGCCCCTTAATATCTGACGATCGCCGTAATACGTTTCTAAGTCCTCTACTTCAATAGCGTATTCTAAATCCATGTCATGCATTAACTAAAACTCGCTATGTTTAAGAAATAAGTAAATATCATGTCTGCAACAACTATAAAACTAATCGATAACACGACTGAACGGGTCGTTGAGCGACCAACACCTTCAGCGCCACTGCCCACTTGAAAACCGTTACTCACTCCAACCAGTGCGATTATAATCGCGAATACTGAACTTTTTATCAATCCTTGGCTTACATCATTTAACGTAAGTACTTCCAATGTTCGTTCCATATAGGTGGCTAAGGGAATATCTAACGCACTCGAAACAAAAAGCCCGCTGCCGAAAATACACATAAAATAGCCAACTATTGTTAGCAATGGCACACAAACTATCATCGCCAATAGAACCGGTGACCCTAAATGACGGACCGGATTTATACCTATCACGCGCAGGGCATCTATTTCCTGTGATTCATGCATGGTACCAATGCGGGCAGTAATTGCTGATCCAGATCGACCTGCCACCAAAATTCCGACGATAAGGGAAGCAAATTCTCGGGTGGTCGCCTGTGCGACCAAATCGATAGTTCGCAGCTCTTGGCCAAATGCTTTTAAGGTCGCCACACCTTGAATCGCCAACATCGCCCCTACCGCCATACATAAAACGCTGACTATAAGAACTGCATTAAAACCAATTTCTCTAATTTCTTTTAAAACGGATTGGACACGAACAGGTTGCTGGCGCGAATGGCCAACAAACCCCCAATATAAGCTTTCTGCGAATAGAACGAGCACATAGCCTAATTCAGCTATGCCGCCAACAAACTTTCGTCCTACATTTTCAACAAAGCGTATAAAACCTGACATGACAGTAGTCACGCTTTTCCTCCGTCTTTAATTTCTACACCTGAAAAATCGTATTTGTATTTCTATTAGCTGTATATTTTGTGCGAAGAACCTAAGTATCCAGACATTCTTTTAAGTTCGCATACATCGGGAATATTTTGTCCAAGCGAGCAAGCTGAAGAACGTGAAGTGCTGCGTCACTCGCCCCTACTAGTCCAAACTTAATTTGATTATTTTTTGCTAATTGATAACCTTCAACCAGACTAGCAACGCCAGAACTATCAATATAATCTACTTGGGATAAATCAACCAACACATTTTGATTCTTACCCAAATACTTTAGTATCTGCTTTCGTGCAGTTGGGGAATAATGTAAATCAACTTCACCTTTAAGTGCGATTACTGTGTATTTGTCTTCTGTAGTAACATCAAATTCCATCATGCACCTTCCCGTTGTTGAAGCTTTTTGCTAAGTTCTACCACATTGCCTTTATTATTTGGGCCGTCAAAAAAGCTAACGTCGTCCATTACTTCTTGCATTAAGTGTACACCTAGGCCACCAGGGCGTATATCAGATAAGTCCCTTGGTTTAATGCAACTTTTATCGACTGTATCCGCAAAGTCAGTCAGTCGGAAAACTAATTCGTTGTGCTTATCTATAATTTCTAAAATTATTTCGCCTTCACGTTCACAATAAGCGTGTTGCATTATATTCATACACGCTTCGTTTACTGCTAACACTAAACTGTCTACTTCCTCATCTTTAAAACCAAACATTTGACCCGCACAATTAACCACTGAGCGCACCAGTTTAAGCCTATCTGCGCAGGAAGGAATTCTTAATTCAAGCATTTTTATTTCAGCAATCACGATTATTATCCAACAATAAAAGTGTAATATCGTCATGCGCGAAATCCGCTTCTTTGGACAAATGATTAATTAATTTATCCAAGCGATTCTCAGCAGCCGTTTTCGAGTACTCTCGAATCAATTCTTTTAAGCCGTCTAACATTAGCATTTGACCATCGCCTAACTTCGCTTCCGTTACCCCATCAGTGAATGCGTACATCACATTCTTACCTAAAGTAAAACCAACTTCTTTAAATTCAGTTTCGACCATTATTCCCACAGGTGCCGACTGTGCCGATAATTCGATAAATTTGCCATCTGGACGATAAATAAGCACCGGGATATGCCCAGCGTTCACTATTTTTATTTGATCTTTTACAGGATCATAGCAACCCGCAACCATGGTGACAAACATTCCTCGCGTTGCCGTTTCACAAATTTCTCGATTTAAGATACTAACCAGATCGATTAGCGCTGTTCCCTCCTTAGCGAGGCAACGAAACAGGCTACATGCTTTAGTCATTAATAACGCAGCCGTAATCCCTTTACCCGACACATCTGCCAAATTGAAATAAATTAATCCACTCTTTGTTGTGAAAAAATCATAAAAATCGCCAGACAATATTTTTGCGGCCTTATTAATACCAAATATAGGCAAATCACAGGCGTTCTTTTCTGGCAATAAATGCTGCTGAATTTCTTGAGCAACATTCATTTCTCTGCTTAATTCTTCTGCAAATTCATCTCGTTCTTTTAGCGCTTTATTGAGTTGCCAAGTCAGTTCTTGGTAACTTAAATTATCCTCTGCTAATTGCACATTGGCCTGTTTGATTAATTCATCAAAATCAAATTGGCCACTCACTCTTAGACCCAAAGAGGTAGATGCCTCTTCAACCATGGGTGGAATTTGAGCTAAGCTATCGTCAACTTGGTCTTGCCCAATTGACAATATTGAAATCACATTATTTCGTGTTCGCTCGAGAACGTCATTTTTTCCTTGTGATACATAGACACATGCCATCCAGTCAGCACAATTTAAAATTCGGCATTTGTCTTCGATGCGAGAGTCTAGTGCCTGATCATCATATAAATGATGATATCCCATCACTAAAGCCATCTCTTCAGGTAATTTCCAAGTCTTGGCCAACATCATTAAAACTTGATCATGTGAATTGCCAAATAATTTGGATTCATAGGCAATTCGTTGCTCTGGATCTAAACTTCTAATTTCTGACCAACAGGGAGCATGTTCAGGATGCAAATGAATTAGTATTAATAAACCAAAATCTTGCAATAATCCCATCGTAAAACAATCATCCGGATCTACATTTTTAAATTTAGCTAATATTTTACAGGCCACCGCTCGGCACAAAGCATCTTCCCAAAACTCAGAACTATTAAACCCTTCTAGAGGTTTTTTGCCAAAAGCATCCCGAACAGATATGCACAACACTAAATTACGTAAAGCCTTTAATCCTAAGATTGTGACCGCATGGCCTATGCTGCTGACCTCCTTACCTATGCCGTAAAAAGGAGAATTCGCGATGCGTAATAATTCTGCCGAAAGAATTGGATCATTAGTGGCTATCTGCGCTAATTCACGATGAGTCACGTCACTATTTGAGCAGGCTTTCATTATCTCCAAGGCCGCTTGCGGAGGAGCCGGCAAATCGGCTGGGCGAATCGTACTGTATGAGGGCTCTGGAATCATTTACTCTTAATAACTCAACTAATTAATGGCATCAATCTTTGCAGATTCAATGCAATTACTTGACCGATTGGGCTCTTATCCACACGTGATCATTAAACAAGCATGTGACGCCCTTATTTTTAGATCGTCCCTTTTTAGACCGTCTCATAGCTTCCTTGCCTCAATTATAGTCAGTAGATCGGAGAAAGCTCGATAAATCGAGCTAAGCGTTTGATTTTTCAGTAAAGGTCAGCTGCGGGATAGGCTCCAAGGACGAGCCTATTTATGCCTTCGTGCCTGTGGCGCTGTCGTTCTCGGCAACTGCTCCTGCGTTGCTCTGCTGCATCCCTGCACTTTTCACCATATATGGTGTTATGTCGCCGGAGCACACGAATGTGCGAGAGCGATCGCAAGCTCCTGCAGGCTACAAACTGGCTCAGACGCGGCACCTAATCATATCAAAGTTTAAGTCAAGCACTGGCCCCACACAACTCTACTATTAAGCCAAAGCTCCGCCACAGCTGCTGCCTTGCCCCGCAGTACAACCATAACAATGTCCGGCGACCTGGATCTCTCGCTCGACCAGCAGGGCTGGAGCAAGATCTGAAATATGAGTTTTATTGGGCTTATTACTTTTATCGCTTACCGGCATGCCCAGCATTTGATTAAAATCGCAATCATAAACATAACCCAACCAATCTACACTAATCAAATCTAAGCACATGACAGATTGTAGGTTTTGTTCTAAATAATTTTCCTGTAACAACTGCATGTAGTCTTCAAATTGATTTTTCGATACCAGGGTACTGCCAAAACGTTTAATTGGCATATTACTTAGAGTAAATAAATGATTAAACTCAACGCCCCATTCGTCTTTAAGATGCTGCTTATAAGTGCGCTCTAACTCTGACTGCTCTGGAGGCAGGCTCGGCCCCTGCGGGTTAAAAACCAAATTGAGTATCAAATCACTGCCTGGTACGCCGTAACCAAGACCATTGAGCTTTTGCAATGCTTCGATACTAGTTTCAAATACACCCTTACCGCGCTGCTTATCAACATTATCGGTTTCATAACAAGGTAAAGACGCGGTAATTTGCACATTCTTTTCGGCTAAAAATTCAGCCAGGTACTCCTGACCTTTTTCTAATAAGACAGTCAAATTACAGCGGTCCATAATCGCTATCTTGCGTTTACTGATTTCCTCAACCAATATTTTAAAATGTGGATTAAGCTCAGGAGCCCCACCTGTCAAATCAACTAAATTTAGATTCGAACCATCCTCATTGCAACGATCAATAAAATCTAGCAGCTGATTTATAGTTGTTTTATCCATTATTTCTTTGCGCTGTGGGCTGGCGTTAACGTGGCAATGCAAACATTGCTGATTACACAAATAACCAAGGTTGATTTGCAGAGTTTTCAACGCTTGGCGACGCAAGCTAGGAAATTTTATTTTTTCTAATAATGGGTAGGTATCAATCATAATATTTATACTATCGTGGGTTAGTTTTATTAATATTGTCGTTATTGTAGACCTACTTTTTATTCATTGGTTCCGATTCTTTGCGCCAATATTTTTTAATGAAATACGGAATATAAATAATTAGAAAAATAAAGCCAATAGAAATCAATATCACTTCGAGCGTTTTCTTATCCCCTGCAGCAATCTCTTTAGCTGCATGACCAAAATAAGTATAGGCTGCTCCACCAGGAATCATACAAATAAAACTAGTGAAAACATATTGTCTAACAGGAATCTTAGTCAGCCCAAGCAAGTAATTTAGGGCGTTAAATGGAAAAATGGGTACCAAACGCACAAAGGCGACAAATCGCCAACCTTCCTTATTAACACCATCAACAATCGGCTTAAGCTTGGAGTCGAATTTGTTTTGCCAAAACACGCCGGAATAATAACGCGATATCAGAAAGGCGATTAGAGCGCCGATCGTAGCACCGGTTAGATTATAGACCGTTCCAAGATAGGGACCAAATAAGGCGCCGCCGCTTAATGTAATTAACGCCCCTGGTATAAACAGTACAGTTGCAATTATGTAAATTCCAATAAAAACAAAAACACCTAAGATGCCTTGATTGCCAACCCAGTTTAATACTGCCTTGATATAACTTTTGTCAGCAAAAAAACCAATGTAGACAATTAATCCTATAAAGACTAACAAAACAAATAAAGACAAAAGACGCGATTTTTTCATACTAATTAGGTCTCATCCTGCGATCGCTTTGCCGATCGTGGCGTTTCTAAAGTTTGAATATTTTTAATTGGCTGGAGTAACAAACTAATAAATGACTGTTGTTTTTCATCTCGAAATTCATTTAAGCCTAGAACCATATCTCGATGACCATTCGTGGGCTGAGCTTGATACGAGCCGAATAACCGGTCCCATAAGGACAAAAAATTGCCATAGTTAGAATTGGTTTCTTGATTGATAGTGGAATGATGCACTCGATGAAAATCCGGAGTGACTACAAACCATCTTAAAATAGATTCAACTGGTTTTGCTATTTGCACATTGCCATGATTAAAAATTGCAAAACTGCTTAAAATAATTTCGTAAATAAAAATCGCAATTGCAGGACCGCCGAAAATGAGTATCGCAAGTAACTTCAAGCCCATGGAGAAAACAATTTCAACCGGATGAAATCGAATTGCGGTGGTAAAGTCATAATCCAGATCGGTGTGATGAACGCGATGCAAACGCCAAAACCAAGGGACTACGTGCATCAAACGATGCTGCCAATAAATCCACAAATCCATCAACACAATTGTTAACAAGACCTCAAGCAACATTGGCCAATCAAGTAGGTTAAATAGACCCCAGCCCTTTGCTTCGAGCTTGATTGCGAAGGCGACTGCTAATACAGGTACTAATAACTTAAGCATTAGAGTGCTGGTGACAACTAAGCCCAAGTTAGAACCCCAGCGAAATAAGCGATTACGCATCAAACCTCGGCAAGGCTGGATGAACTCCCAAATCGCCATAATTAATAACATCGAAGTGAACGTTATTAGTCGTATTTGAGCTTCATGTTTAAGCAGAAATTCCATTGTTTCACCATACTATTCAATGCAAACTTAGTTTTAATCTGATAGCTAAAGTCTAATGATACTAATTTTGACTCAGTATACTAGAATATATGTTATTATTTTTTTAATTTTCAACACTATTTAAGGTTCAGAGCCCCTATGTCAAACCCGAAGCAAAACATAAGTTCGCAACATGGAAGTTTTCCCGGGGTTCGCATGCGACGCATGCGAAAAGACGATTTTTCGCGGCGCTTAATGCGAGAAACCAAGCTGAGTAGCGACGACCTAATCTATCCCCTCTTTGTATTAGAAGGTAAAAATAACAAACAAGACATAAAATCTATGCCAGGCATAAGCCGCTTAAGCATCGATTTATTGCTAAGCGAATGCGAAAGCCTTTTAAGCTTGGGCATACCCGCTATCGCGCTTTTCCCCGTCACCCCTGATGATAAAAAATCACTTGATGCGGCTGAGGCATTTAATCCTGATGGACTTGTGCAACAAGCCGTACGTGAAATCAAAGCTCGTTTTCCAGAATTAGGCATTATCACCGATGTTGCACTAGACCCCTTTACCACTCACGGCCAAGATGGCTTATTGGATGACACGGGTTACGTGTTAAATGATGAGACAGTGGAGGTCTTAACTAAGCAGGCAGTATCGCACGCCAATGCGGGCGCCGACATAGTCGCTCCCTCTGACATGATGGATGGTCGAATTGGCGCGGTTCGACTAGCGCTTGAAGAAAACAAACATATTCATACCCGCATACTTGCTTATTCTGCCAAGTACGCTTCAAATTATTATGGCCCCTTTAGAGATGCCGTAGGCTCAGCAGCCAATCTAAGCGGCGGCAATAAACAAAGTTACCAAATGGACCCTGCAAACAGTGACGAGGCGCTTTGGGAACTAGCCCTCGATTTGCAAGAAGGTGCTGACATGGTCATGATCAAACCCGGCATGCCTTATTTAGATATTGTGAGACGAGTTAAAGACCAATTTGGCGCACCCACTTTTGTGTATCAAGTGAGCGGCGAATACGCCATGCACCAAGCGGCTATTCAAAACGGCTGGCTTAAAGAGAGAGAAATTATTATGGAGTCTCTGTTATGTATCAAACGAGCAGGAGCTGACGGTATACTTACTTATTACGCCAAAAAGGCAGCGCAATATCTTAAATAAGATATTAGCTAGTCCATAACCCTTATGTCAAAAAAATTAAATTACCTGCTCTATGCCTTGCTTTTACTTAATCTTGGTTTGATTTTTTTATCTAGCCAAATACCACTTACACTAAATAATGGTGCGACCTTAAAAAAAGTTCCTTGCTGGTTTCCAAAACCAAGCAGTTATCGAGTTCATTGCGCTTATTACACGCCTCCGATTGAAAAACAAAATCAAAAACATCGTTTTCGTTTGCCTGTAGTTTATATACAGGTCAACCCGAAAAAACGCGATCCACATCCAATTATTTATATTTCAGGTGGCCCGGGGGTTTCAGTTGGCATTGACGAGCCAGGGATATTTGTCTGGTTTGAATGGTTATATCAAATGAAATGGCAGCGCGATATTTTACTCTTTGATCAAAGAGGAGTAGGCCTAGCATTACCAAAAGCACAGTGCCGAAAAATTAGAAACGAAAAATTACGTAATTTACGTCGTATTAAGACGACCCTGGAAGCCAGGAAAGATAATTATAATTCAGCGCAGTCATGCTTTAATCTACTAAAAAACGAGTTTGAAATTGATTTAATCTCGACTCAAAGAACGGTCGATGATGTCATTAATTTGATGCGCTTAAATAAAGCAAAATCATGGAATGTCTACGCATTTTCCTACGGAACGCGTGTCGCGCTTGAATTATTGAAACGAAAACCCAAAGAATTACGCGCAGTTATTTTAGATTCCGTCTACCCGCAAAATAAAAACGAATTATTAGTTGGACCAACCTTAATAGAAAATGGCTTAAAAAAGTTGTACACAGAATGCCGGCTTTCTTATTTTTGCAATATCGAAGCACCGCTACTAGCGAAAAAAGTAAATACCATTACTACCCGACTCAATAAAAAACCGTTCACAATTAGCCTTAAAATAGCAAGTCAAAAAAATAAAATAACGGTGCTTATTGATGGTGATCGATTCAAACAAGCCTTATTTCAGGGTTTATATTCGTGGCGATCGATTCGACATATGCCAGCAATCATCAATAAAGTGCATGCAGGCAAAGTGCATGCTTTAAAGCCCTTATTAAGAGAGCTGGCAGACGCAATTTTAAACCCGTCTTTTAGCAGGCCGGTTAATTATTCAGTTGAATGTGGCGATCGCCCTACTATGACGACAAAAAAAGCGACGCTGGCCAAGCTAGACACGCAAAGTAAAAAATATGCCCAATTAAATTCACTCAAAGAATCTTTGTGGAAATATGATTTGTGTAAAGCTTGGAAAACAAAACATGTCAGAAATGAATTTTTTAAACTACCGCAAGCCAGCACACCGACCTTAATCTTAAACGGAGAACTTGACCCGGTCACACCTTGGCACTGGGCAAATGAAGTACATAAAAGCTTACCTAAATCTTATTTATTTTTAGTCAAAGGCATAGGCCACAATGCGATCGATAGCGACGACTGTAGCTCCAAACTAGCCAAGCTGTTTTTACAAAATCCTAATAAAAAACCAAGGGATAAATGCCAACGCGTTTGGCATAGACCTGAATTTAAATTTTAATAATGCCATAAGTAGCCCGGATAAGCGCAGCGTAATCCGGGACGAAGTATTAACCCTTAATCCTAAATAAATCAGTTGAACTCTACTGCGGCTGCATAACGCACTAAATCTAAAAGATTTTTCAGGCTATTTCCAACTCACCGTATAG
>QIKQ01000370.1 GCA_003233075.1 Gammaproteobacteria bacterium | reverse complement strand
AATACCATCCGCTAACAGATGCGGCCGGTAACATGGCAAAGCTATCTGTAATTTCTATTCCGGTATTTTCTTCTACAGATAATAAATCCCATAATAATTGTTTTTCGGTGTGATCCGGACAAGCTGGGTAGCCTGGCGCTGGACGTATGCCATGATATTTTTCATGAATAAGCTCATCATTCGATAAAGCCTCATCAGCTGCGTAGGCCCAAAATTCTCGACGAACGCGTTGATGCAAACGTTCTGCAAAGGCTTCCGCTAATCTATCGGCTAGCGCTTTAAGTAATATAGACAAATCAATTTCATGCGCATCATCAAATTGCTTTAATTTTTTATCAATACCAATGCCCGTTGTTACAGCAAAAGCGCCTATATAATCTTCTACACCTGACTCTTTAGGCGCAATAAAGTCACTTAAACAACGATTTGCTCGGCCTGGTGGCTTTTCTGTTTGTTGGCGCAAGTGATGCAATGTCATCAGAGTCTTAGTGCTGTCATTTTTATCGTAAACTTCGATACCGTTATTAGCAACAGCACTCGCCGGAAATACACCGTACACCGCTTTTGCTGTTAACCACTTGCCTTTAATTATGTCATCAAGCATCACTTGTGCCTGATCAAACAATTCACGTGCAACCTCACCCATTTTCTTGTCATCGAAAATTTTCGGGTAACTGCCACGCAACTCATAGGTGTGGAAAAATGGTGTCCAATCAATGTACTCGCGTAATTCTTCGATCGAATAATCCTCTAATACTTGCACGCCTAAATTTTTTGGCTTTGCAGGTTTATAGCTCGACCAATCTATTTTACTTTTATTCTTATCCGCCGTTGCCATTTTTAAAAAATTAATTTTTGCTTGTTTCCCAGCATGGCGAATGCGCACTTGCTCATACTCTTTTTTAATAGAATCTACATATTCTTCTTTGTTTTGCGCACTAATAAGCTTTTGCGCCACACCAACAGCGCGCGATGCATCCTTGACCCAAATAGTTTGTGCATTCTTAAATTGAGGTTCAATTTTAACAGCGGTATGCGCTTTAGATGTTGTTGCACCACCAATGAGTAAGGGAATGTTATAATCAAGGCGCTGCATTTCCTTGCCTATGTGCACCATTTCCTCCAAGGAAGGTGTGATTAATCCGCTTAAGCCAATGATATCAGCCTTATGCTCGATCGCCGCCTTTAATATTTTATCGGCAGGAACCATAACGCCTAAATCAATCACCTCAAAATTATTGCATTGCAAAACGACACCAACAATATTTTTGCCAATATCATGCACATCGCCTTTAACGGTGGCCATAATAATTACGCCATTCGATCTGGATTTACCGTCCTTTTCTAACTCGATAAATGGCATAAGATGAGCGACTGCTTTTTTCATGACTCGGGCACTCTTCACAACCTGGGGTAAAAACATTTTGCCTTCACCAAACAAATCGCCAACCACGTTCATGCCGTCCATGAGTGAACCTTCAATCACTTCAATCGGTTTATCCGCTTCAAGCCTGGCTAATTCAGTATCTTCAATAATATAGGCATCAACGCCTTTGACTAAAGCATGCTCAAGTCTTTTGCTGACAGGCAGTTCTCTCCATGAAAGATCTTCAACTTTTTTAGCTGAACCACCCTCACCTATATAACGCCCAGCAATTTCAAGTAGTGCCTCTGTCGCATCAGAGTTTTTATTTAAAATGATATCCTCTACTGCGTCTTTAAGATCTTTGGGCAAATCGTCGTACACGGCTAACTGGCCTGCATTGACTATACCCATGTCCATGCCTGCCTTAACGGCATAGTATAAAAATACTGCATGAATTGCTTCTCGAACCGAGTTATTGCCCCGAAAAGAAAAAGAGACATTAGAAACACCACCAGAAATTTTGCTATGCTCTAAATTATGCTTAATCCATTGCGTCGCTTGAATAAAATCAACGGCGTAATTATTGTGTTCTTCTATGCCTGTTGCTACTGCAAATATGTTTGGATCAAAAATAATATCTTCTGGTGGAAAACCAACCGTATTCACTAATAAATCATAAGCGCGCTGACAAATCTCTTTACGTCTCTGTAAATTATCCGCCTGACCATCCTCATCAAACGCCATTACAACTACTGCTGCACCGTATTGACGAACTAACTTAGCTTGGGTCAAGAATTTTTCTTCGCCTTCTTTTAAGCTAATTGAGTTAACAACGCCTTTGCCAGGAATGCATTTTAAGCCCGCTTCAATAATTGACCATTTAGAAGAATCAATCATAAACGGTACTTTTGCGATATCCGGTTCAGCAACGCAAAGGTGTAAAAACTTTACCATCGCTTGCTCACCGTCAAGCATGCCTTCATCCATATTAACGTCGACAATTTGTGCGCCGTTATCTACTTGCTCACGGGCAATATTAATTGCTTCATCGTATTCGTCATTGAGTATTAAACGTTTAAACTTAGCAGAACCCGTGACATTACTGCGCTCACCGACATTAACAAATAAAGACTTATCATCGATATTACAAATTTCCTGGCCACTTAAACGCAAAGTACGGTCATGACTTAAAGGCACGCGAGGTTTCTTGTTCGCAATTGCAGCACCAATGGCTCGAATGTGCTCAGGACCAGTGCCACAACAACCGCCAACAATATTCAGGAAGCCGCTTTCAGCCCATTCTTCTATTTGCCTAGCCATTTCATCTGGTGATAAATCATAAGCACCAAATTCATTGGGTAAGCCGGCATTAGGATGTGCATTGATGTGAGTATCGGCAATACCAGATAATTCCGCCACATATTGTCGTAACTCGTCTGGACCCAAGGCGCAGTTAAAACCAAAACTAATCGGATCTGCATGCCGCAGGGAATTCCAGAAAGCTTCTGCCGTTTGGCCAATAAGAGTACGTTGTGATGCGTCCGTAATCGTACCGGAAATCATTACGGGTAGTTCAGTCTTATATTCAGAAAAATATTGCTTAATCGCAAACACGGCCGCTTTTGCATTAAGGGTATCAAAAATAGTCTCGACCAAAATTATATCGGAACCGCCATCAACTAAAGCCTTACAGGCATCAAAATAAGTTTCACGTAACTCATCAAATGTTACAGTTCGCGCGCCTGGATCATTCACGTCTTGTGACATGGAAGCAGTGCGATTGGCCGGACCTAAAACGCCGGCAACAAAACGTGGCTTATCTGGGTTATCTTTTGTTGCCGCATCACAAGCTTGTCTTGCTATTTTCGCCGCCTCATAATTGAGCTCATAGACCAGGTCTTGCATATTGTAATCGGCCATCGAAACGGCGTTTGCATTGAAGGTATTGGTTTCAATAATATCCGAACCAACCTCTAAATATGCCTTATGAATTTCACCTATGATATTTGCTTGCGTTAAAACCAATAGGTCATTGTTGCCTTTTAATTCAGCCTCAAAATTAGCAAAGCGTTCGCCTCGATAGTCTTGTTCCGATAAATTATAGGACTGAATCATGGTGCCCATAGCGCCATCAAGTAATAAGATGCGCTCTTTGAGCAACTTTAATAATGTATTGGTTTGTTGAGTCATTTTCCCAAGCCGTACTTCTGGAGTTTAAAAAGAGACAGGATTTTACCCTATTTTAGGTATCATTATAAGGCTTGATTAATATAGATATTACTACGAAACAATACGTTAGATGAACTAAACAATTTAGAGAATTAAATCGCTTACGTCAGCTCCGCAAGCAGAATGGTGCCCTCAACCCCGACCACTTTAATTTTTGTACCCGCCTCACAATCATCACAACGTACTTTCCACATGGTATCATCAACGTGTATTTTACCAACTCCGTTTACGATAGCCTCATGCGTAGTAAAGAGACGACCTACATAGTGCGCGCCGCGTTGATTTAAATTAGGCTTATCTGTCACAACGGGATTACGCCAAAATTTCCACCACAAAATCAATGTGATAAGAGAGAAAACCGAAAAATAAGCTAATTGTATTTTCCAGTCCATGTCAGGCCAAACTAAAGAAATAATGCCAGTAATCACACCAGCAATGCCCAACCAAAGTAGAAAATCGAACGCTGATATAGCGACTATTGCCAGCATCAAAAAAGCGAGCCCAAACCACCAGCCGTAATGGATTGTTTCAATCATGTACTTATTCCTTTACTCTCCTGGATTATTTTTCTTAAATGCATCTTTCGCAATTTCGGTAATGCCTGCAATAGAGCCCATAACGCCCATTGCCTCAATAGGCAACATAATTAATTTCTCATTATCGGCCGAAGCGATTTTCTCTAAGGAAGCAATATACTTAGTGGCGACGAAATAATTAATTGCATTAATATCACCCTTAGCGATAGCATCTGACACCATTTGCGTCGCCTTGGCTTCCGCTTCTGCTTGTCGCTCGCGTGCTTCCGCATCACGAAAAGCCGCTTCTTTATTACCTTCGGCGTTTAAAATAACGGCTTGTTTATCACCTTCTGCACGCAAGATTTCAGATTGTCTATGACCCTCTGCCTCTAAAATATTAGCGCGTTTATCTCGTTCCGCTTTCATTTGTCGAGCCATAGAGTCAACTAAATCTTTTGGCGGACTAATATCTTTAATTTCAATCCGAGTTACCTTAACACCCCAAGGGGTTGTCGCCTCATCAACGACTGAAAGTAGCTCAGCATTTATGCGATCGCGACGCGATAACAATTCATCTAAGTCCATTGAGCCCATAACAGTACGAATATTGGTCATGGTCAAATTCAAAATGGCGTATTCCAAGTTGTTCACTTCATATGAAGCTTCGGCTGCATCCAAGACTTGGAAAAAGATAACGCCATCGACTGTGACCATGGCGTTATCTTTAGTGATAACATCCTGCGAGGGCACGTTAAGAACCTGCTCCATCATATTTATTCTGTGACCGATGGATTCAACAAATGGCATAATAAAATGCAAGCCTGGCATCAAAGTTTTAGTGTATTTACCGAAACGCTCTACGGTATAATTCATTCCCTGAGTGACCACTTTGACTGCCATTAGCACTAAAATAATGACAAAAATGACGATGCCGATTATGCCAAAAGTAGAAGGGCCAAGAAATTGTTGCATATTCATTTCCTTATTAAATTCGTTTGCGGAGGTAAACTACACGAGTTCTGAGGTATCATAACCGAAATACTGAGATAAATACTCTAAAAAAATAATGTTTTTAAATTTTTTATAGAAACTCTGAACAAATCCACCATGATTTGTCAGAGTACGCAAAGTAAAAAATGTGATTTTTACTTTGCTCACAAAATCAATCGCTTAACGCGATCGCTTTTGGCGGCACATCCCTGTGCCTAGATTTATACAATTTAATTGAAGGTGCGCTCATGAGCTCAACGATAGATTCAACATTACGCCGAACGAGGCCGAAGTTAACAGGCATTAAACCACCTAAAAATTTATTAAGACCAGTTGGCCGAGCGATAGCAGATTTCGAAATGATTAAGGCAGGCGATCGAGTCTTATTAGGCTTATCGGGCGGCAAGGATTCTCTCAGTTTGTTGCAAATTCTACTGCATTTACAACGACATGCACCTATAGACTTTGAGCTTGGCGTTATCACGGTTGACCCAATGACAGAAAGTTTTGATCCGTCGCCTTTAAAAGCCTATGTACCAACATTAGGTCTAGACTATTTTTATGAAAGCCAACCTATTATGGAACTTGGCAAAAAACACATGGACAATAAATCTTATTGTTCTTGGTGTTCTCGCATGAAACGCGGAATTATGTATTCCACTGCGAGAAGAGAAAACTACAACGTACTCGCCCTTGCGCAACATTTGGACGATTTCGCGGAAAGTTTTTTAATGTCTGCTTTTCACGGTGGTCAGTTACGAACTATGAAGGCAAATTATTTTGTTAGAGAAGGTGACTTGCGCGTCATAAGACCTCTAGTTTACGCCAGAGAACGCCAATGCAGAGCATTCTCCGATCAAGCAGAGTTACCCGAAATACCTGAAAACTGCCCTGCTTGTTTTGATATGCCAACTCAGCGACAGCATATGAAAGAGTTACTCGCAAAAGAAGAGAACGACAATTCTAAGCTATTTGGCAGCTTATTGACCGCAATGGGTCCACTTATTGCTAAAAATAGAGCTAATATGTAATATTTTTTCCACTTTTATATATTTTGCTTAATATTTAGCTAAATATTGTCAGGGTGGTATATTTAATACAATTTCAAACATAAACTGACGTTGTGTGGATTTATTTAATTTAATATGACTCATTTTTTAATAAAAGTAGTAATAAATATTCTATCCTGGCTGCCCTTGCGTCTAAATCACGCCTTAGGCTCATTCATTGGCAAACTCTTATACCTAATGCCCAATAAAGCTCGATCAACGGCCAACACTAATATTAAACTCTGTTTTCCAGATATTTCTATAAAACAACAAAAACGTTTAGTCCGACAAACACTGCAGCAAACAGGTAAAACAATCACTGAATTAGGGCCACTGTGGAACTGGTCCATGTCACGAATACAAGGCCTCGTCAAAAAAATACACAATCTCGAATTACTTGATTCCGCAGCAAAAAGCCCTCAAGGCTTGCTTTGCCTAACACCGCATCTAGGCTGCTGGGAAATTTGCAGCTTATACTTTGCCGAAAAATATCCTGCTATTTGCTTGTATCGACCACCGCGGCTAAAAACAGTGGCCAATTTTATTGAAAACTCTCGACAACGCTTTGGTACAACTTTAGTTCCCATTAGTGCATCCGGAATTAAAGCTTTGTACAAAGGTTTAAGCAATGGCAAAACTATAGGCATACTGCCTGATCAAGATCCCGGCCAAGGTAGGGGGATTTATGCTTCCTTCTTTGATATTCAATGCAATACTATGCCCTTGGTTGCCAAGTTAATTAAAAAAACAAAACCAAATATAATACTGATGTACGCGACTCGATTAGACAGAGGTCAAGGTTACGAAATAATCATAGAGGACCTTAATTCACTTGCAAATGAAACCGATGATCACAACATCTTAAGCCAAATGAATTTAGCAATTGAAAACAACGTAAAGAAATATCCGGCACAATACCAGTGGACTTATAAATGTTTTAAATATCAACCCGATGATACCCAGTTTTACAGAGAGTAAGAACATATGAACGCAGCGATAGAATCAGAACATTTTATTGAAACATCACGTCATTTTTGCGCGTGGATTGAAGGCCCAGCCATGCATCCCAGCTATGGGGTCAAAACCAGCGTTAAACTATTGTCTAAATTGTATCAGGAAGGATTAATATTACCGACTACCGATATAGATGACTTAATTGCACCAATTAATGTTAATGAAACACTGCTTGAACGCATGAGCGAACGTTTTCAAGAATTTCCTTTTGCACACTACCACATTGCCGAACCTACGAGCCCTGAGATCGAAACCAAAAAACATAAAATCAATGAACATAAAATTGCCGAATCCTTTGCTTTAATTTATCAATCAATTAAAAATGGATTGGATTTATTGGACAATGACAACATCGATGAAGCCATCCATTACTGGCGAGTTGGTTTTAAGCTACAATGGGGAAAAACTATAACCTGTATCATTTTGGTAATGCATGAGTATTTGTCGAAGGAAAAATTATTGTAAATTGGCTTTAGGTACCACGTTTTGCGTCTTTGCGAAGTTACGAAGTAACTGAAGCAATCTCGTAACGTTTGCGATTGAATTGGCTAGATCACTTCGCAAGCTATGCTTGCTCAGGACGCCTAGGCGGGTAGTGTCGAACGCTAAAGCGTTCCAACATTAATAGTTTGGAGATTGTTTCGTTGAATTCTTCGAACCCATATCACAACATTCTCGCTGCGCGAGGGCTCGTTCTGTCGTTAATAAACATCGTCCTCACCCTCTGGGCGCCGGCTAAAAATTTTCATAGTCCACATGTATTGAGCTACATTCATTGAAATTAATTTTTCAATCTCCTTATTCATGATAGCAGCGTCTTGCTCACGCGATCCGCTTGGCAAATTCTCAAGTTCGGGAAATAGTGTATTGGTATAACAACCTTTACCCGGCTCGTAAATGGTAATTGACGGAATTATTTTCGCCTTACACATCTTTGCCAATCGACCGATGGTCGTTAAGGTCAATGCTTGAACTCCAAAAAAAGAACTAAACACAGACTCGTTTCCTCTTATATCTTCATCTGGCAAATAATAAAAAAATACGCCCTGCTTTATCGCACGTGCAACAGGTCGAATGCCATCATCACGTGTATATAATACCGCATTAAATCTAATTCTGGCGCGCTGCATAAGCCAATCAGTCAATTCATTTCTAGCCGCTTTAACTAAACCTACCCCTGGATAGTTTAATGTTAAACCCGCCGCACCAAAATCCAACATCAATGAATGACAACTTAGAAATATCACTGGCGTTCCTGCGTCATAATGTTGCTTGTAATTCTCAATATTTTTTATTTTAATAAGTCTACTGATGCGACGCTTAGAGCGAAACCATAAAAAACCGTAATCTAAAAAACAACGGATTTTGAAGAAAAAATGCTTTTTAACAAGTTGGTCTATTTCAGTCTGCTTAAGATGTTTAAAGCAAAGCTTTAAATTGGTCTCAGCAATATTTTTTCTTTTCTTGCTAGTGCGCAATGCCAACCAGCTTAAAGGATAGGCTAGACCCGACCTCACAAACCAAGGGAAAAAACTTAAAAATAGAAAAAACAGGGCTACTAACCATAAACCCCAATATTTTGGTGCTATCAACTTGACACTAAACTTAGGTTCATAAACTGACGTGCCGGATAAAGAATTGATTATCGATTTATTATTAGTATTCGGCATGTGTATTATCTAATAAGTTGAAAATAAATATTAATTCTAAGTAATTATATCAAGTATTATCCAATTCGGATATCCTAAGTTGTTGATCGAATATTGATCGTATTTCATTAGTTTAATTCTGTTTATTTTTATATTTATTTCGATATAATGAAGCAGAGTCTTGCAAATTATTGGGATTTGCATGTTAAATGTTTTCCGTAGGCGCCCACAGCACCTGCCTCATTTAAATTGAACTCCTTGGGGAAATAACAACATTAAATAGACGCTTGAAGTGCCTTATTATTCTTACATCTTGAATAATAGCCTTGGCTGTGAATTTTTAGCTTGCGTTTTAAGTAGGATATGAATAATGATAAATATTAAATACGAATACAAAACTATCCGAGACATTCCAGTCACTATTTTGACTCGGTGGGAAGAAAAAGTAAGCAATGGAACCGAGGCAATATTGCCAATTAATAGCCGTCTGAAAATTTCTCTCGACTATAACCCAGGAGATCAATATTTGCGCTGCGATTTAATCAACGGTTGTGACTTTGAAAAGTCTCTTATTCCAGATGCTGAAAGAAAAAAACCTGGTTATGGCGGCATCAGCATAAGCCTAAAGCTATCTGATCTTAAAACTCATTGTGTGCCTGTATCCATGCATTAGCATTTTTATCACGCTATTACTTGCACTAAAAAGCCCACTTTAATTCGTCTTAGTTGCAGAATGCGTTAAGCTAAATTTTCCATGCAAATAATTAATTTTTAAATTCAATTTATTATTGCTTTCCGAAATTAGGCCAACCTTACGCAATCTGCTAATTAATTTTACCTTTGATAATTTCAATTCAGCTTCATCTTTATCATTCATTTTTTCACTTGCTACTTTATTGATTTCCGAAATTAAAAAGTCACTAAATATTGCGACGAAGGATTTGACGACCGTATTAAAAATAACTTTATCGCCTTTAAGTTCGATATTTCCTTGTAATGTTTTGGGTAACTTATCTATTACATTAGTAATAGCTATTGATTCCTTGTTATTTTTAAGTCCAGCACTAGCACTAAAGCTAATTACCCCATCTGGGGTTTTTAAAGAGATATTATTAAAACTAAATTTCGGTGATCCCTTAAGCAAGTCTTCCATGTAACGAATTCCAATGAAACCCATTCTACTATCCATAGCATTGGCACTAAGTTTATCACCTAATATATCGTAAAGTTCTTTTACGAATCCACCTACCGCAGACTCACTAAAACCAGACAATTCCACTTCCGCGTTGAAAGGACCATACAGTAAATCATTATATTTTATTTTTTGTGAATTAATTTTGGACTTATAAGTCACCTTGCCACTATTAACGCTTATGCTCTCCTGTCCAACGCCAGAAGAAATAGACACATCAAAATTAAACTTGTTCGACTTCACATTTAGTGTCGCATTCTCAAAGCTATAGTCACTAGTTCCGACACTGACTCCCGATTCGAGACGAGACATTCTAGTTAGGCTTTTAAAACCAGCCAGCAATATTCGTGCATCTTTCGCTTTAATTTCGATTTTTTCTAGATTATATTTAAGCATTTTTACGCTATTGCCATTACTAAATGTAGCTTCGCTAGGATTTTGAATAAAACTTAGTGTTGCTATGTCTTCTACGTTGAAACTAATGACCTCGATGCGTTTTGTAAAAATATTAACTGTATTACTTAAACCGAATTCGAGTGTAACAACATCCTTCTTATCGTAAGTACACCGCGCGAATCCTGCCAATGCAGATTTACTAGACCCACCTCCAAAAATAACTGGCCCATGGTCAATTTCACAATTTAGTATTAAACCTGAGCTAACAAACTCTTTTTTCGCCAACTCCTTATATAATAATTGAGTCACACGCTCAGCATCACCATTTAGCTGAACTCTAACTTTGACTTTGCTTGAAAAAACGCTTGATGAATATTCATCAATAGAAAAAAACACCATGCCCGACAATGACATAATATTTAATGTAGATTTTAATTGATTTTTAACCCAATATCCGGTCAAAGTTGGCAACACAAAGACTAAGCTGACTAGGAATAATAAAATAAAAATAGATTTCTTTTTATAGGCCATATTGATTTGCACTCTGAAGAATAACACCTCACTCTAAACTAAATACTTATGGTAGTAATAGTTTGAATGAACAACTTAACACACGCACTATTTAGACAATTTTATGCCAACAGAAAATCAGATGACATTGAAATTATTACTAGCTGAATAGCTAAAACACACAGCGCATTATACATGGTTTAGAGAGTGTCGGTTATTGATTTTTGTAGTGCTAAAGTGTTGTTTTTCGGAAAACCTATTTTTGTTTTAATAAATGAACATATTTTTGTTATAACTTGCTTATAGTTTTGATTTCTACTTAACAGTTACACATACCATTACTAATTACAGCTGTAAATCTTGTAAAACACTGCAGCAAATCAAAGCTTAAGCGCTAGAAAACCTGCCTTTAAGTTTACCCATAATACTTAAGGAAGCTCTGCATTAATCAGAGTCTCCTTAAGCCAATGACTATTAGCGATATAGTTTTCAAAGTTTAGTCTTGCTAGGCAGATCACTGCTTGAAGCGACTATTTGAACAACGTCTGCTTTTTTGATTAGCTCTAATTTATTCATAACAGCCTCAAATGACTGGCTATTTGGCGTATCTAAGACATTAAGCACTGTAAAAGTCGCAATGCTGCTAATTCCTACACATAGACTAAAGATAAATAAAATGGATAGTTTTTGAAGAATGACTTTAAACATCTTAATTCCTTTTAAATAGCTTGATTTTCCGTGGTTGCATTCGCAATATAATCTCTACGTCTGCTATATCAATCTATCGGCAATATTAATAATAGGTTTAGTTTATTGAGAGTATAACTCTAATTTTACTGTGTTTTTTGACTACAAATAAATGCTAAGCATAGAGATCAAATTTGGCTTCAGTGCTATCCAACATAAATTGATCGTTTTTCATAAAACTAAATCAAATTAATTCGATTGAATTGAGATGCAGCTTTCGGCAGTCTCAATTATTTGTGTCGAAATACCGTCAATGCGTCATTTTCAATCCAAACCAAGCCTTCGGTTTGTATTTTTGTTTGCTGCGCAAACATAAATGGGGAGAGTCTTAATTTTATTTGAGCTAAGCTAGCCCGCTTTTCTCACAGCACTTCGTCGCGAGATGGTTCAAGCGTGTGCTATGACTGGATTTCGCGACCGAGAAATGCGCAGGCAT
>QIKQ01000220.1 GCA_003233075.1 Gammaproteobacteria bacterium | reverse complement strand
ACTATGCCTGCGCACTTCTCGGTCGTGAAAACGTGTCATAGCATACCCTTGAACCGTCTCGCTACGAAGTGCTGTGAGAAAAGCGGGTTAAGCGACTGATGGGCAACGCGAGTAGGATGTGACCTAACCCCTAAACCCCTGTTATTTCAATGTTCTTTTCAGACTTACATATATAATCTTACAGGTCAGGTATTCCTGTTTAATCCAAATTGTGGGACAACAGTGAGGCATGCCTTGTCTCTACAATTCCATTACTAACGAATTCCTCAAGCCTCGATAAACCCTTTATTTAAGTTCCTTCGAAATCAATTTCTACAGCAAGTGAGATATTCCAATTTAACTCTGTTATCAATACCACTCAAGTAAAAAACCAGGTCTCTGACCTGGTTTTTTGTATAACTTTAGCTAAAGATCAATAAGTTAACGCTTCTTCTTTTTCGCTGTTTTCTTTTTAGCTTTGCGCTTTACCTTCTTCTTAGCTAATTTTTTCTTTATTAACTTCTTTTTCGCAACTTTCTTTTTCGCTTTTTTCTTAGCGACTTTCTTTTTAGACTTCTTCTTACTTACTTTTTTCTTTGCTATTTTCTTTTTCGGCTTTTTCTTAATAACCTTCTTCTTCGCTATTTTCTTTTTAGATTTTTTCTTTAATAACTTTTTCTTAGCGATTTTTTTCTTTGCGACCTTTTTCTTTCCAACCTTTTTAGCAACTTTTTTCTTTGCTTTCTTTTTCGATTTTTTCTTAGTCACTTTTTTCTTCGCTATTTTTTTCTTCGCAACTTTCTTTTTCGATTTTTTAGGTTTGGTACTTGCTACAACTGGTTCAGGCTCGGGCTCGGGCTCGGGTTCAAGCTCAGGCTCTGCTTCAAGCTCTGACTCAAGTTCTGCTTCTACCCTGTCATCACCCCAATCAAGTCCAGGGCTGTCGACTCCTGAATTATCACTGTCTGATGAGGCACTGCTTATTTCATCCTCGTTTCCACTACTTGACTCATTATTAGACATCGAATCGTACATGGTAGTGTGACTGTCAGACGTTTCGGAAACAGTTGTGCTGGTAGATTCTGAAGCTGTATCCGAGTCATTTGCAGCTGACGAGGCAGCAGAATCAACCAAATCATCCACTTGCTTAAAATAATGATCCATATACATATCTTTAAGATTACTTCGAATTTCATCTTCATCTTCATCAGAGAAACCCATATGCATCATTCTTATTTTTTCAATTTCTGAAATTGCAGATTTATCTAAATAATCAGTCCAGATGGCATCTCCAATTTCAGTTAATTCAGAAGCGCTATCGGATGCATCGATAATCTCTTCTTTCATATCGTCAATGTACATTGCAGACTTATCATACAACTTCTGCTGTATTGAATTACGTTCGTCTTCACTCATTTGTTCCCAGACGCTCATCGTCTCCTCCTTCAACCTTTCATTAGTGGAGTAAATAAAATACCCCGTCCGCTTGTGACGGGGTATTTTTCCTAATAGATTTCACTCCGCGCGAAGTGAATTCGCACGGGCGACCCTAATTTATATGCGGGGGGGATAATGCCATTCTCCCCCTTTGGAAACCCAATGGGTTGTACCCACAGCAAGCTGCGGGGTAAGCTGAATAAATCTATAGCCTAATTATAATCACAAAACTATTGCTGTCATTAAAAACTAAATTTATCTTACACGCAAAGCAAGTCTTGTAGTTTTATTATGCAAATAGTTTCAACATTTAACTGAAATGCTCATTCACACTCCATGTAAGACATGAATGCCATAAGTATTCCACTGTATGTGTTTCGATAAAACTAAATTATTTATCGGAACACATACTATCAGGCAAAATGCTAAAATTCAAAAGTGTTCAAAGCAATAATTGTTTTTACTAATATGTATCCATCTAAGACAATATTAACATCATCCCCGCAATTTTTATTCACAATATCTGTGGATATCTTTGTGGACATAACTTGAAAATCTTTTTTGACTCATCACTTGTTTATATTAGAAAAGCACTTTTTTAAACAGTGATTTTCACCTTAAACCTCTATTTTATAGGCATTTAAGATATACTGTTAGCACAATGTGTACATACTATGTTGACATGCAAAATAACATTATAGCTAAGCTGAGGCTGTGAATAATTAGTTGTGAGTGAATATCCAACAACTCTGTAAATACTCGTCTACACTTAATCGACGTTTTTTGATTCAATCAAACATTGAGCCCAGTTTCTTTCTTAATAGTTAGGCCTTTTGCAAAATACCAAGACAAAGCCATTAGTGTAATAACCGGCGTTTAAATTATGCTTCAAACTAAATTTTATTGCTCATACGAGAAATGTCGTATTTAATACACTACAGACATACTCTCAAATAACGATGCTTCAAATGATTAATAAATCAACACAAGAAATCGACTTTAGTCTCATTCCCTTTAACCCTAAATTTGAAAAAAACCGTTCGAGTCTATCCGATATTAAAATTCAAGGTACATTAAAGCTGTCATCTGAATATCTAACACTCACATTTGATATAACTGGTTCAGTTCAATCGATTCAATGGCCGAAACGCAAACTGGATCAAGCAAGGCAAGACAATTTATGGAAAAACACCTGTTTTGAATTTTTTTTAAAAGATAAAAAAACCTCTATATATTGGGAATTTAATTTCTCTCCAGACCAGTATTTTAATTGTTATCAATTCGATGACTATCGCGAAAACATGCAGACAGAAAGGCGAATTGAGCAGCATCACTCAAAATTTGAAGTGACAGCAGATCACACTGCGCATTTTTCTTCCACAGTTAACTTAAAAAAACTAATTGCAGAATGCTCCTTATCCACAATCGAAATTGGCATAAGTTGTGTGATTCAGTCGCGAGACGATATGATATCCTTTTTCGCACTAAATCATTGCTCAAAACAGCCTGATTTTCATAACAAGGATAGTTTTGTAATCACTATGCAACTAGAATAGATTTAATAAACGCATGTACAACTTAGCTCGACTCACTTATAACACAGTATTTATTGAACTTAACGATCATAAAAGCGAATCAACTTAATGCTACTTGGAATAGAAAATTTACTCGGAGATAAGAAATTACAACAAGAGTTAGTTGGCAAACGCTGTGCCTTAGTAGGCCACCCCGCGTCAATGACACAATCCTTAGAACATAGCTTAGATGTGCTAATTGAAAAATCACCGATTCAAATTAGCTCTGCATTCGGACCTCAGCACGGTATGCGTGGTGACAAGCAAGATAATATGATTGAAACAGCGGATTTTTACGATCCGGTGCATAATATACCCGTATTTAGCTTGTACGGCGAAGTACGCCGCCCAAATCAAAAAATGTTAGATAGTTTTGACGTGCTACTATTTGATGTTCAAGATCTAGGTTGTCGAATCTACACCTACATCTCGACCCTACTTTACTTGCTGGAAGATTGCGCTCGCACAAATAAATCGATATGGATTTTAGATAGGCCTAACCCTGCTGGTCGGCCCATTGAGGGAACCATCTTAGAAAGTGGCTGGGAAAGTTTTGTCGGCGCCAGCCAAACAATTATGCGCCATGGACTCACTGTAGGTGAAATCGCCCATTGGTACGTAAAAAAACATAACATTGATGTCCATTATAAAGTAATTCAAATGCAAGGCTATCAACCCAATATCGGTCCAGGTTACGGCTGGCCTAGTGGTGATTTAAGTTGGGTAAATCCAAGCCCTAACGCCGCCAGCCTCAATATGGCGCGTTGCTTCCCGGGTACTGTTCTACTCGAAGGAACTGAGCTTTCCGAAGGTAGGGGCACTACGATTGCCTTAGAAGTGATTGGAGCCCCTGATATTGATTTTAACGCTGTACTTAAAAAGATGTGGGAAATAAAACCAGAATACTTACAAGGCTGCCATTTAAGGCCATGTTATTTTGAACCTATGTTTCACAAACATCAGGACAAAATGTGCCACGGAATACAAATACACACTGATTTTAACGCCTATCAACCTGATATTTTTAAACCGTTTCGATTGGTGGTGTTAATGCTTAAGGCAATAAGACTTTTGCAACCCGACTATGCTATTTGGCGTTACCATGATTATGAATATGAATTTGATAAGCCGCCAATCGACCTAATTAATGGCGGCGCGTTTATTCGAGAATGGATAGACGACAAAAATGCAGAAATTGGTGATCTAGAGAAACATATTTGGCGTGAATCGGTTCAGGATTGTTTAATTTATAGTTGAAGCTCATTCTACCCCGCCGTGTTCGTGCTATTCCCCAACTTAGCCTTGTCCGCTTCGCGAACGGCCAGTTTTATTTGAGTACTAACTTCGTCCCGGATTTGCACCCAAGGCCGGATTTGCACCCAAGGAAGGGGTACGCCGCAGAGGCCATGAATGGCCGAGAGCGGTGCCAGCTGCGCTTCTTCCGGGCTACACAGTCCTTATAATTTGTAGCCCGCAAAATAATGGTCGCTGCTTGCGTCGCAAAGGCTCGTACAGTCGCTCACCCACGCCACAGTTAATAATTATATCGAGTCTATCATGCGCTCCGCATTATGCTCTGCCAATGCCGTAATCGTCATAACTGGGTTATAACCAATAGAACTCGGAATTAAAGACGCATCTGATACATACAGTCCAGGGTAGCCATGAACCTCACCGCTCAAAGAAACTACGCCTTCTTCTGCTCGAGGCGACATGCGACAACCACCCAGCGGATGAAAAACCAAAGGCCGCTCTGACATATTCCAAGTCATCATTGGTGAA
Organism: Gammaproteobacteria bacterium; assembly: GCA_003233075.1. Taxonomy (GTDB): domain Bacteria; phylum Pseudomonadota; class Gammaproteobacteria; order SZUA-21; family SZUA-21; genus SZUA-41. Next base: position 14,923 of record QIKQ01000220.1, on the reverse strand, counting down.
AACTCGCCACCATAGGCTTTTGCATATTCTTTCATAGTTTTAATCATGGCATCAATTAACTCTCTATTTTCTTGGTAATAGTTCCACTCAATTTCAAGCTTTTGATTATTGAGCTTAATAACACCATTAGCATTGTCACGCCCCATCGAAAACAAATTAGTAAAATTATCTGGATCGGATGACAATTTGGATTTAATCGGATTATTAATTAGACCCTTTGACATCGCCCAAGGTAATACTCCATTGAAATGTTTCCAAACTATCGGGCCAATAAAGCGCAGCATTTTCCCTTGAGGCTGCCCCATCAGTGCAAGCACATTTGAAATCGCTTGATTATAACTGGGTGCCGCCAATGTAAAATAACCATCATTATGTTTTATTTTAGCAATGCTAGTCACATCCTGGCCAATCCAGGGATTTAACGAAAACTCAGAGTTTCGAATCGATCCTAGAAAATCACCATTTGCTGAAAATCCTACGCCAAGTTGATTACTGATATTAGGCAGTGTTTCATAAACATCACGACAACGTAATAAAAGCTCGTTTGTGCCAAGTGTACCTGCACTGACTACAACTATTTTTGCTTTAACTTGACGCCGAATTCGTTTGTTCTTTAAATCAAGAAAATGCACCATGTAACCATGAAAATTAGGCTCCACAAAAGTGACTTGCGCATTCGCTCTTATTTCGGTACCCAATTTTTGGGCTTTCTGTAAATAAGTTTTATCGAGGGATAGTTTACTACCGTATTGACAGCCTACTTCGCACTCACCACATAATCTGCAATTATCCCAATCGATTGCTTGCGTGGGATCAATGACATCAACATTGAGAGATCGAGAAGCTTGATGAAAATAATCTCTTTTCGGTATATCTAGGTCTTTTGGTGCAACTTCTAGGCTTAACTCGCGATCAACTTTTTGAAAATATGGCTCTAAGGTAGTCAGGTTTATATCATCTGGCCAACCAGGATCATCAAAAACTTCAGCACTCGGTTTTACATGAACACTGGCGTAAATAAGCGATCCACCGCCGACACCACTTGCACTAACGACACCCATATCGGCGTAAAATTTTATATCAAAAAGCCCATTAAATTCACTAGATTTGGCGGATTGCCATAATATTTCTTTTGTTTTTTGAATATTTCTTGGAAAATCACCAGCAGAATAATTTTGACCGCGCTCTAATATCAGCACGGAGTGGCCCGCCTCCGCCAGTCTAAGGGCAGCGACTGAGCCACCAAAACCAGAGCCAATTACAACAGCATCATATGTACGTTCCATCCAATTAATAATAACAACTTGAATGAGATTTTGCTCTTAATTACTTAAGTTTATTTTAAAGAGTGCTTGAGTTTTAGCCAAAAAGGTCTGCAATTGACTCTACGGGAAATAATGGAGGTGATTCATTTAAACTATTTTAGACAAGGCATGCCTTGTCTCTACGAATGATGATATTGATTTTTAATACATTTAGCAAAAAACTATTCAAAAAATGAAAAAAAACCGGTTAGCGAGTAACCGGTTTTTTGATAAACAATTTAGAAACTATTTTAATTGTTTAGTCGCAAGAATTTTAACTTCAACACGACGATTTCGAGATTTGCCAGCCGAAGTTTTATTCGAAACTAGTGGCTTTGATTCGCCATACCCGATAGTTCGCATTTTGTTAGCTAAAACACCTTGGCTAATTAAATAAGTTTTAACTGCCGCCGCACGTCGCTCTGATAATTTTTGATTATATGCGTCAGAACCACTGCTATCTGTATGCCCAGAAATTTCTACTTTTTCTGTCGTAATAGTTTCTTTCAATTTGCGCGCTAGGATATTTAATTTTTCTTGTCCACGCGTTTTAATCGAAGATTGGTTTACATCAAATAGTGCACCTGCTTGCAAAGACACAGTTACAAACTGTGAGTCATCATTCGATGATGATGGACTTCTTTTCTCGATTACTGCAATCGAAGGCTTAGTCGTTTTAGCGATATGTTTGTCACACTGAGGTAAAGCTAATTCAGGTGTCCAAGATATTGTTCTTACGCAGTCATTACTAATATCACGTACTAGTAGGCCCGACGAATCTAAGGCATAAGCGTTTGTATTAACTTTGTCAGAACTTGCTGCTGGACCAGAGTTTGATGGCACGCCGCCAGCGAAGGCTGTCGTTAGGCTCATAACGCCAGCTAATGCGATAGATGTTAGGAAAAAATTTCGATTCATTATACTCACCCTTTTTGGTAATTACTTAATTTTCATTATGTTTTCTAGGTTAAACTGCCCTATGTTAAGCCAAAGATTAACATAAGGCCGATACTACTGAAAAGCGTTATTTTCATCATTTTTATGATTACTTTCTCACTTTTTTAGTACAGTTAAATCCAATCTCTCTAGAAACAATATTTTTAATAAGAATACTTTCTTTGAATTCATGCTCAGTTTTTTTTAAAGTAATTAATTCTTATGTTTTAATTGTTGAATTAAAAAACTTCATGGGAAAAATTACCACCGCAAACTGATATAATCTGTATTGCATAATAATCTAGCAACAAAAAGCCGACATTTCTTTAACACCACGTTCAAATCGTACAACACTAGAACTCGTCTCTGTGTCCAAATAAATACTATTTGAAAGACAATATATCGCATTTTCGTCTATTAAAGAAACTAAGCCTAGCCCGCTTTTCTCACAGCACTTCGTAGCGAGACGGTTCAAGGGTATGCTATGACACGTTTTCACGACCGAGAAGTGCGCAGGCATACTATGTCGAGCGCTTGGACCGAGTGAAAACGAGTCATAGTATGCAATTGGGCCGTCGCAGTAGACGGGCTGTGAGAAATGCGGGCTAGCAATAAACTACCCTGCTGCGAGCGAACGGGGTAGTTTTTCCTAAAGATTTCGCTCCGCACGAAGTGAATTCGCACGGGCAAGCCCAACTTACATGGGGGGGATAATTCCATTCTCCCCCTTTTTGCAAACCCCCAATCGCTTGTACCCGCAGCAAGCTGCAGGGTATGCTGAATTTAATTCATAACGCCAGAAAAACAAATTAAAACCCAAGCGATATTAACCTTTGAATCAATAGTTAAAATCATGGTATTTTAGTAAAATAAAAATAATGGCATAACTATTGAGTATTTTTGTCAGTATACTGTCTTAAAATTTACCGGATTATTAAAAGCGACTAATAAACTATTTACATCCCGCACGGGAATGGTTACATTAGTTTGGGCTTATAGATACAATAAGCGTCTAAAATAACTAAGTATTTTAAAGACGGCGAAGTAAATAAGCGAGTTAAAAACTAACATCCTGCTAGCTAAGATGGTAGTTTTTGATTATTAAAAATTAAGTTAACGAGGTTGATGTGATTAGATTAATTAGTATATTTTTGTTTGCACTCTTTCTGACAACAAACAGTTTCTCAGCAAACTCGCCTGCTAACTTATCAGAAGCGGTAAAATCACATACCAGCAATATCTACGAGAAAGACAATTTTGCAACTAATAAATCTCGACTTATTCTTGCAAAAAGAAAAAATAAGCGCTACTTAGGTTTTCATCATTTTTTAAATCCAAGAAATTTACGATTACGCTCACGCTCAGCTCTTATAGTAGATGCGGAGAATGGCAAAGTTTTGTACGGAAAACGAATCTATAGAAAAAGATCCATTGCTTCACTAACCAAAATAATGACTGCTATGGTGATCTTAGATGCACGATTACCATTAAATAGGAAAATTAAGGTGTCGCGTAGTGATAAAGACCGGCTTAAATATTCGCGTTCGCGACTACGTGTTGGTACTGTTATGCGCAGACGAGACCTACTCTACATGTCTTTGGCCGCCTCTGAAAATCGAGCAGCACATGCCTTAGCGAGATCCTATCCTGGAGGTAAACGCGCCTTCGTTAAGGCTATGAATAAAAAGGCCAGACAATTGGGTATGAGAAATACTCGTTTTGCCGATAGCTCAGGATTATCATCACGAAATCGATCTACGGCACGAGACCTAGCAAAAATGGTTACCGCAGCTTATGACTATCCGACCATACAACAAATGACAACATCCGGCCGTGGTCATGCAAAAGATCATCGTTCAAAACGCAGAAGGATTGTCCGTTTTAGAAATACCAATCGACTTGTACGGCGAAGAAGTTGGGATATTAATATAAGTAAAACGGGTTATATCAATGAATCCGGATATTGCTTATTAATGCACACCACTATAGGTCGCCGACCTATCGTTATCATATTGCTTAATTCCTCTGGTCGACATAGTAAATTTGGTGATGCAAATCGAATTCGAAAATGGATTTTAAAAGCAGAAAAAAGACGGAAACGCTACCGTCGTGTGGTTAGAAAAAAAACATCGCTGAACTATCGAGTTGGTCGATAAAAAAATTAGATTTTCTTGTACCAGACGGAAATCTTCGGCTTAATTGGATATCGCAAGCTAAACAAAAGGCCTGATTCCAATCGTAATGCGTTAAACCATAAGGTAAAATTAGAAATCAATCGATGCTCGCAGCTACTGAAAACAAAGGAAGTTAAACTAAAAATCAATCGAGCCGCCGTGATTTATTATGCTTCCTAATACAATCCTTTCTATATAGGTTTTACAAAACTTTCCATATTGCGCAATCTGTGACCATTAGAATCCACGTGTATTTGCGTGAACTAAGCCTGATTATGGGTTTCCAATTAAAGATATGATAATCTAGCGCTAGAGACAATAATTATTAATACATAATATAGCTATGAGGAGCACAGCATGGATTTTGTAAGAAAACTAATTAAGCCCCTTACACCGATTATCACCCTTGCCTTTCTAGGATTGAGTTTGACCATACCGACTGTACAAGCAGAAATGGTTAGCACGCAAACAATGATTGAAAAAGAAAACGTTAAGCAAAAACGTCAAGAAATATTGAAATTGTATGATCGCAAAGACGTACAAAAAATAATGAAGGCAAAAGGAATCACTGCGCCAGAAGCGCAATCAAGAATTAACAGCATGACTGACAGAGAAGTATTAACCTTAGCCAGCCGCATTGATAATTTACCTGCGGGTGCCGGCGGTGATGTATTACTGTTACTTATATTGTTAATAATCATACTAGAAGCAACAGGCGTCACCAATATATTCACATTTATATAATGAGCACTTTGATCACCCGAACTGCCTCGATTTATCGAGGCAGTTTTTTTCTGCTCATGGCATTTGTCATTGTTAGCTGTCTACCTACTCCCCAGGTAAAACAACTAAATAAAAAACTACAACATCAGCAAATAGATATTCCAAACCGAATTGAGTTAACAAAAGTCCCCTTTTATGCTCAAACAAAATATCATTGCGGTCCGTCCGCGGTTGCAACATTGCTCGACTTCAAAGGCCACTCGGTAAATTACAACGACATTGTAAAAAAAGTTTATACACCGGGACGTAAAGGCAGTCTGCAAACTGATGTGATAACGATTTTTCGACGCTATGGTTACCTCAGCTACGTCATGCAACCAAAACTAAGCGACTTATTACATGAAGTTGCAGCTGGCAGACCTGTTCTTGTATTACAAAACTTAGGCATTAAATGGATATCAAAATGGCATTACGCTGTAGTGGTCGGCTATGACTTGAAATTACAAAAAATAATTCTACGTTCCGGTAAACACAAGCGTAAATTAACCTCATTCAAATTATTCGAACGCACCTGGAAGCGCTCTAAATATTGGGCACTGCTAGCTCTAAAGCCTGGCGAATTACCGGCTATTCCTCGACCACTTAATTACTTACGTGCTGCATCTGGTTTAGAACAAGTCAAAAATTGGCGCGCTGCAAAATTAAGTTATCAAAAAGCGGAACTTCATTGGCCCAATAACTTAATAGCAAAAATGGGTGTAGCCAACGCAGAATACAGCCTTGGACGAAAATCACAAGCCATTAGAAAATACCAAGAAATTATTAAATCTCACCCTAAAGCGGCAGATGCTTATAATAATTTGGCCAGTTTATTAATTCATAAAAAACGATATAAAGAAGCGTTAGAACATGTCAATACAGCTATTAACTTGGGCGGTGGAAATAGTAAAGTTTATCAGTCTACTCGCAAAGAAATATTGAACAAGCAATAGTACGTTTAGCAATTAATCGAGTAGGAGACAAGGCATGACTCACTGCTGTCCCACAATTTGTGATTATGTATCATTTAACTCTAAGTTTAATGATTAAATCGATTGATTAGTAATTTGGGACATGAAACTAGCACGAAACATATACGCGTTAAAAAATAGACGAATAAGCAAAATTATTTAATATACGACGAGAAAAATCTCAAAGGAATTGGTCGTTGCAGGTGTGATCACCGATCACACCGAAGCAATCTCCCTAATTCAATGACTTAGATTAGGAGATTGCTTCGACTGTTGATGCAGTTTCGCAACGACGGGCAAGGTTGAATGCGACCCGATTGCTCGATATACTGCTACACATAGAAGCAAACTATTTGTGGGACAGCAGATCTGTAGCCAGGGCTCTTTACGACTGCAGGGATGCAGGAGGTAGGCCGGGCTACAGCAGATATTGAGTTCGTCCTTCCTATACTAAGTACGCGGTTAACTGTGGGACAGCAGTGAGGCATGCATTGTCTCTACGATTAGACTATTATTTCTTCATAAATTTTTGATTTAATGAAGTGAGCTGTCTTCATCCGAATAAACACAGACTCCCTTGCCTGCCCGTTTGGCATTATACATCGCAATATCGGCATACTGCAGCAGACTACTTGAGTCTTTAGCATCATATGGAAAGCGACTAATGCCAATGCTGGCAGATATCAAAAACTCCTTGTCTTCCACTTTAACGGGTTGCTGTAGAACATCAATACATTTTTCTAACATTGTAATTGCAATACTAACATCATTAACATCACGCACTAACATTACAAATTCGTCACCCCCCATACGTGCAATAGTATCCGTCTTTCGAACTAAGCCGCTAAAACGCTGAGCAACTTGCTGAATAACTTGATCACCAAAATGATGACCATGCTGATCATTAATTTGTTTGAAATTATCTAGGTCAATTATAGCAACAGCGAATTCACTCGATTCACGCGTACTCGTATAAATAGCTTGCTGCATGCGGTCAGCCAATAAAGTACGATTAGGAATATCGGTAAGAGAATCATACAAGGCCAAATGTTTTAGCTTTTTTTCTAAATCTGAACGAATTTTTATTTCTTTCTTTAAATCCGAATTTGACTCTATCAATCGCTTGTTTAAACCTAGAATGTATGCTGTCACCAAAATCATTAAGAACAATATAAATAATCCAAAAATCATCCAAACCCAATAATTTTTTAAAACTTTTTCAATACTAATTTTTGATATTTCGTGATATGGACCGACCTGCAAATATTGTAGTAACTCATGCACGGGCTTATAGTTTAATGGCGCAGTCCATCCTTTAATTCCTAACAGTTCATTTGCCAAATGTTCTCCTGGCATATCTAGCAATGCTTCAGTTACATTTTTCGCAATTTCAAATTCAATATTTTTAGTGACTGCAAAGGGCCAATCCGGATAAAGCTGAGTGCTGTGCAAAAAAGGAAAATAGAGTGTTTTTTGCTGATTAAGGACTTTAATCTGCTCGCGCTTTATTTTCCCGGATTTAATCATATGTTCTAGCGTGCCAGTACGAACAGTGCCTGCGTCTACTTTGCCACTTAAAACCGCGTTAACAACGCTTTCGTGTGGAAAACCCGAATAGCTTAACTGCTTAAACTCTCTTTCTGGATCTATCTTTTGCTCCAACAATGTTTTTTTCGCCATCCACCAACCGCCAAATGCCTTAGCATGTACTGCCATGAAAGATTTGTTCTTTAAATCAGATATTCGATTGATTGAACTATTATCTGAACGAGTAAAAATAACTGCACCATACAGCGAATAATGGCGTTTTTTATGAGCTCTTTTTATGGTTGCAATTCGACTTAAACCTTGGCGCATTTCCAACAAAGCATACGAAGCAGGATTGGTCAGGACGAAATCGACTTTACCTTGCTCTACTAATAAATCAATGTCATCATTTGTGAGTGGTAATATTTTAAATTTGTATTTTCGGTTAAGCTGAGATGATAATTCTGATGACAAATAATGAGCTAATGGAGTCCATTGCCTTTTAGTCTGTTCAAATCCCCGGAACGCGAGCACCCCAATACGGAGTTCTATTGGTTTTTCTGGAGCTAATAAAACCGAAGGTGTATCTGCCGTAACGGCAATAAGACAATTTGAAAAGGCAAAAACAAGCAAAATTAAAAATATTGCAAAATATCTCGGCATTCTTTGACTAGAGTTAATCCTGCACATGTCCACTGCGACTCTCCCTGACATTAGCTAAATCTTTTAAATTTATTTTCAGCAACTACGATTTAGTCTTTTCCCATCATAACGAATCAGCTAGTTAAAAACCAGCCTATAAGGATATTAATTCTACCTTGTCTTACAATAACACTGACTTAGCTATACCTTTAAAAATGAATTTTGACTCTTTTTTAATGACTAATATTCAGTACGCATTTGATATAATTCAATTATGATAGAGCGATAGAATAGATCAAAGGGATAAAATAACGGTAATTACTCAGCAGGCCAAGTCGCTAAAAATACGCTGTTACGCTCGCGACTAAATCACAACGCCACATTTCCGTTTTTAGACTGATAGGATTACATATAAGCATAGTTAGGATGAAAATAATCAAAGATGAAGGAAAATTAAATTATGATTTTTAAACAACTATTTGACCCTACTTCAAGCACGTTTACTTATTTGATCGGCTGCGAAAAAAGCAAGCAATGTTTACTGATCGATAGCGTATTTGAAATGATGCAAAGAGACCTCGAACTAGTTGAATCTTTACAACTAACATTAATCGCAACATTGGAAACTCATATCCATGCGGACCATATTACTGCCGCATATTTATTGAAACAAAAAACCAATTCAAAAATTTATTACCCAAAAACTAAACTAATAAACTGTGCTGATGAATTTATAAGTGAAGACCTTGATATTAAAATTGGTGAAATCAGCTTAAAACCCATATTCACTCCTGGCCACACTGATTTGGATTATTGTTTTTATATTAAAGACCAAAACCCTGGTATGCTTTTAACAGGTGATTGCTTATTAATTAATGGTTGTGGACGAACTGATTTTCAATCAGGCGATCCTGTGAGCCTCTATAACAGTATTCACAATAAATTATTTACGTTGGATGATGATACAATTATCTATCCAGGGCATGATTACAATGGCTTAACTCACTCTACTCTTGGATATGAAAAAGAACGAAATCCGCGGCTTAATATAAATATAAAATTAGCAGAATTTGTTACCATTATGAACGAATTAAACGCCACAATGCCAAAACTAATTGACATTGCTGTACCGGCAAATCAACGTTGTGGCCATAATTAATAGTACAACATAAATTATAGAAATATTTTCCTTGAACATTAATTCTATGTGAAATAATCTATCATAGTTTCTAATTTCACTGACAATAATTTGTTCACTTTTTTCAAATATAACCTATAATTATATTTACCAATTATTCTAGTATTTCAATCGGGACTTATAAAGAATGAATTTGGACTATTTTCACCCGGCAGTACGCGAGTGGTTTGAGCAACGGTTTAATCAAGCGACTCAGGTTCAAAGCCAAGCTTGGCCAGCCATTCAGAAAAATCAACATACTCTTATAGCCGCGCCAACCGGTTCCGGTAAAACTTTAGCTGCCTTTCTTGCCTCCATTGACAATTTAATTAAAGCAGGGCTTGAATCTAAGTTAAAAGATCAAACCCATGTTTTGTATATTTCACCCTTAAAGGCGCTCTCTAACGACATACAAAAAAACTTACAAGAACCACTACAAGGAATACGCGATAAGTTAATCGAAAATGGCTTGGCGGATGTTGACATAAAAGCCTGGGTACGAACGGGTGATACACCTCAGTCTGAACGCGAGAAAATGCGACGTAAGCCACCACACATAATTGTCACTACTCCAGAATCACTTTACATACTATTAACTTCAGCGAGTGGTCGGAAAATACTGTCAACTGTCAAAACCGTCATCATTGATGAAATTCATGCGCTAGCAGGAAATAAGCGTGGCTCACATTTATCTCTTTCATTAGAACGCCTAACATCGCTGTGTAAGCAAAACCCAACACGCATCGGTTTATCGGCAACACAAAAACCAATTGGCGACATGGCAATGTTTCTAATCGGTAATCGCGATGACGAATGCACCATCATCAATAGCGGTCATAAGCGCGATCGTGATTTATCCATTGCCACTACCTCCTCACCCCTTGAAGCAGTTATGGCAAATGAAGTATGGGGAGAAATCTACGATAATTTATACAATCAAATACAAGATCATAGTACGACTCTTATTTTTGTTAATACTCGCCGGCTAGCAGAACGAGTTGCAAAAGCACTATCAGAACGTTTAGATGACAAAGTGATAACAGCGCATCACGGCAGCCTATCAAAAGAACATCGTCTTGAGGCAGAACAAAATTTAAAAAAGGGTAATTTAAGTGCATTGGTGACTACAGCCTCACTTGAATTAGGAATTGATATTGGCGATATCGACCTAGTCTGCCAAATCGGCTCTCCGCGTTCAATTTCAGGCTTCTTACAACGTGTCGGACGATCCGGCCATGCCATTGACAAAGTACCAAAAGGCATGCTTTATCCTCTATCACGCGATGATTTAATTGAATGTGTCGCCCTCTTGGATGCAGTTGATCTTGACGAACTGGATACAATTAGAATTCCCTTAGCACCCCTAGACGTATTAGCACAGCAAATAATTGCGGAAGTTTCTATTCAAGACTGGGGGGAACAAGAACTCTATGAATTAATAAGGAGAGCACGTCCTTACCAAGATATAAATTTTCTACAATATACTGACATACTCACTATGCTTGCCGATGGCTTTGCACTCAAACGTGGTCGCCGTGGTGCTTATATTCATTGGGATAGGGTTAATCACGTTTTACGAGGTCGGCGTGGTGCAAAACTAGTTGCCCTAACTAATGGTGGTACTATCCCTGAACAATTTGACTACGATGTAGTATTACAACCAGAGGGGTTTAAGATCGGCACGCTTAACGAAGATTTTGCATTTGAAAGCTTACCTGGCGATATTTTTCAACTCGGTAATACCTCCTATCGAATGTTAAAGGTTGAACAAGGCAAAGTATTTGTCGAAGATGCAAAAGGTCAACCGCCCAATATTCCTTTTTGGTTTGGCGAAGCGCCTGGCAGAAGTGCCGAGTTATCAGTTGCCGTATCACGCTTGCGACAAATAATAAGCGACAAACTTAATCTTGGTATCGATAGCACAACGGCTTGGTTAATACAGGCCTATCCCTTATCGCTTGCCGCAGCGCAACAAGTTTCGGAGTATTTGGGCAGTACAAAAGCCACTTTCGAAGAGCTCCCTTCGCAATCTCAAATAATAATTGAACGATTTTTTGACGAAAACGGTGACATGCATGTGGTCATTCATTCTTCCTACGGTTCGCGCATCAACCGCGCATGGGGCTTAGCACTTCGAAAACGTTTTTGTAAGCAATTTAATTTCGAGTTACAGGCAGCAGCATTAGACGACACCATTATCTTATCTTTAAGTGCGACACATAGCTTTCAACTTGAGGATATAATTTTCTATTTAAAATCTAAAACAGTAAGGTCCGTACTCATTCAAGCCTTACTCACTGCCCCCATGTTTCCAACCCGATGGCGCTGGGTCGCCAATACTTCACTCGCCATACCTCGAAACCGAAATGGCAAAAAAGTACCTGCGCCATTCCAGCGCAACGATTCAGAAGACTTAATTGCTTTAATTTTTCCGGATCAAATTGCCTGCCAAGAAAATTTAGCAGGCGAGCGCGAAATACCAGACCACCCTTTAGTCACACAAGCCATCAATGATTGCTTAGAGGACGTTATGGATATTTCTGGTTTAGAGTCTTTATTAGAAGATATCGAGTCTAGTAAGGTCAGGGTTATTTGCAAAGACTTAACCAGTCCTTCGCCATTAGCCCAAGAAATATTAAACGCTCGTCCTTATGCCTTTTTAGATGATGCGCCCGCCGAGGAAAGACGTACTCTGGCTGTACAGCAACGTCGCTTTATGGACCCTAAATCTGCAAACGATCTTGGACGACTCAGCTCAGATGCAATCAAACGCGTTCAAGCAGAAACCTGGCCAGATGTTAGAACAGCAGACGAATTGCACGATGCACTTAGTATCTTTTCTTACTTCACCGAAACAGAAGCTAATAATAGCGATCATGAAAAAAACAACTCAGCTTTCAGTTGGAAGCCCTTATTCGACAACTTAGTTGAAAATAAACGCGCAGTGTGTCTAGTAAGTTCAAATAAAACGAGTCTGTGGGTAGCACGGGAGCGTATGCATGAATTTGTTCGCTTATTTGACTTGGATCTAAAACAACTGCCCTGCTCTCCTTTAGTGGATATCTACCACTTCGACAAAGACCAGGCTCTTAAGGAGATTTTACGAGGACGACTCGAAGTTTTGGGCCCGGTCACCGAGAAAAAACTAAATCAGTCTCTCGGCCTAACGGAAAATGCAATTAAAACCGCTCTTATTAGCTTGGAACAAGATGGCTTCGTCATGCGCGGCCACTTCACACATGACAACAATGAAACTGAATGGTGTGAACGCGGTCTGTTAGCCAGAATACATCGTTACACCCTACGCCAGCTTCGATCAGAAATCGAACCGGTAAGCCCCTCTGATTTTATGCGCTTCTTATTTCACTGGCATCGAATTGATGAGCCTATGCAAGGCCAGAATGCGGTGAGTGAAATATTAAACTTACTGGAAGGTTCGCAAATTCCTGCCATTGCATGGGAAAAGGAAATCCTTACCTCAAGAATCAAAGATTACACGCCAAGTATGCTCGATAGTGTCTGCTCCTCTGGGCGTTATTTTTGGCTACGAGTGCGCCAATCCAAATTAGGCAGCATCGATAATCCGAAATCTAGTCCAGTCAGCAATACCCCAATTGCTATCGTGCCAAGAAATAATTCTCAGCTTTGGCAAACCCAACTTAGCGAAGTTGATTCTAATGATAAAATTGCACTTTCGATAAGCAGTACTGCTGAAAAAGTTTATCATGTGCTCAAAGAGTGCGGTGCCAGTTTTTTCTCTGATATTTCAGAACAAAGCAACTTAATTCCTACCCAATGTGAGTCTGCCTTGGGAGAATTGGTCGCAAACGGACTAGTCAGCTCTGACAGCTATGCTGGCTTAAGGTACTTAATTGCACCTGAAAAGAAAAAACAGCAATCTAGACCAAATCGGCGTCGACTCTGGTTAAGCAAACTTGAGGATGCCGGTCGTTGGTTTCTCTGTGCTAACAGTAACAACAAGGAAATGTCGGACAAAACGTATTATATTGCACAAACACTCTTACGAAAATACGGAGTTGTTTTTAGAAAGCTTTTAGATCGTGAATCAAACTGTCCCTCCTGGCGAGAACTTTTATATGCCTTTAGAACAATGGAAGCTCGCGGTGAAATTCGTGGCGGACGATTTGTTAACGGCTTTAGCGGCGAACAATTTGCTCTAAGCGATGCGGTAGGCAGTTTACGCAATATGCGTCGCAAGCAAAAAGAGAATAATCTATGCTCTATCTCTGCCGCAGACCCACTCAATTTAACTGGCTTGATTACCCCGGGTGATCGAGTTCCGGCGATTACTGGAAACCGAGTTTTATACCGCGATGGCACTCCCATCGCAATTAGCGTCGGCGGTGAAATTAGTTTTATTGCCGAACTGGATTCAATGGATGAATGGGAAATTCGCAATGCCCTACTAAAACATGAAAAACCAGTTAGCTACTACTCGCAATTTCCGTCTCGGCCAATATAATGCGGAGCAAATTTAAATATTAAGCAGTTTACTCACACTACTGTCCCACAAATATTTTGCTTCGATGTGTAGCAGTTATTGAACGATCAGATCGAACTCAAAATTGCGAAACTGCATCAGCAGTCGACGCAATGAGCAATTTTTTCTCAGCTTTAAAAAGGCCATAATCGCCAACCACGAAATCGTTTTTCACAATGGTCAAGTTGACGCTGATAACGGTCAGCTCGTCGCGCGACTTTTCTGGCAATCTTTTTAAGCCAAGGTTTACGTTGATAGCTACGACGCGAAAATCCGCCATGACCTTCATGATAAGCAAGGTATAAATTATAAGCATCGTTTTTACGTATGCCATTACGGCGATAGGACTGATGACAATACCAGCCTATAAAGTCTACTACATGTTTAAATTGAGTACGTCGCGCAAAGCGTTTGCCACGTTTCTGTTTATACCATTTCCAGGTTTTATCTTTAACTTGCGCAAAGCCATAGGCAGATGATTGCCGGAACCAAGGTATAACCCAGAATAATTTTCGCCTTGGTGTTTTTGCATCGTGCTTGAAACGAGATTCATGATAAATAATTGATAATTGAATTGCGATTGGCACGCCCCATTTTCGATAGGATTTGCGCATCGGCTTATACCAGCCACTTTTATCGGAAAAAATATCGCAACTGCTGCCGAGTCTTTTCGGTCGCTTTTGGCTACATGAGCTAAGCGCTAAAATCAAACTAATGACAATAATTTTGGAGAATAATTTAGTCAAGAAATAGTCCTTATTGATAAATCTGAATTTAATTCCCTAGTGAGTCTCACTTTATCGGTTCGCGTTTTAATTGCAAGCCCAATTAGCTCATGCACTAGCCCGCTTTTCTCACAGCACTTCGTAGCGAGACGGTTCAAGGGTATGCTATGACACGTTTTCACGACCGAGAAGTGCGCAGGCATA
>QIKQ01000153.1 GCA_003233075.1 Gammaproteobacteria bacterium | reverse complement strand
TTCGGGCTTCATTAAGGATACACTTAACTCGCTGCGCGAGTTCTGATAATCCGTCTCGCTACGAAGTGCTGTGAGAAAAGCGGGCTAGCTGTTTAGCGAAAACATGCTGTATTTCTATTTCCTATTTCCTATTTCTAAAATACGTCAAGCTACTGCCTATTTCGATTTAAAATAGTCCAATTGTCGCTAAATTTAGCAACTTTTCTTATCCTGAATGTATAACACTATGTCGCCTCTAGTCGATATTTTGCTCAAATCGATCAAGCTAATAATCTTACTTAATATTTACATACCTAGTCTTGGATGAACCCTAGGTTTCACGCATACTTAATATACTGTGTACAGAGGTACGCGTAATGCCCAGTTTGTGAGCATCTAGTTTAATAAACTACCCTGCCGCAAGCTGCGGGGTAGTTTTTCCTAATAGATTTCGCTCCGCACGAAGTGAATTCGCTCGGGCGACCAAAGGGGGATAATTCCATTCTCCCCCTTTGGAAACCCCCAATGGGTTGTGCCCGCAGCAAGCTGCGGGTAAGTTTAATTTACTATTTAGGTTTGAATGAAAAATCTACTATGAAAACGGCGAGGGAATTAGTCTGCTGCACAAAGAGCAGGATAATATCCGATCACGAGGAGAAACAATGAAAGTTTATTTGAGCGCCTTTATAGGATTATTTTTCTGCCAAAATATATTGGCTGCATTTGACTCCTCAAATCTAACTAAAAGCAATAAAGCACTTAAAATTTTACGCATTACTCCTGCTGGAAAAGATGTACCAGCCAAACGCCAAATTGTAATCAAGTTCAATCAAGCTATGGTAGCGATCGGCAAAATGGAGGTGGACACCAAGTCGATCCCAATTAGCATTAGCCCTGAGGTTCAATGCGAATGGCGCTGGTTAAATTCGAATACACTTGCATGCCAATTAAATAATAAAACTCGGCTCAAATATTCGACTCGTTACAAGTTAAGCATTAAACCCGGCTTTAAATCACTAAGTCAGAAAATTTTAAAAAGAACCAAGACACATACTTTTATCACTCAACGACCTCGAACAAATTATTCCTACATAAAAAAATGGTTATCGCCGAGCACCCCCCTTGTTGAATTGAGATTTAACCAGCGGGTCCTAAAAGAATCTGTTAAAAAACATGTCTTCTTCATCTCAAAAAAGAAGAAGTATGCAGTTGAAGTAAAACCATATCATTCCAAGCAAGCGAAACCATACCAACAATTTTGGAACATTCAACCCTTAAAGAAATTACCCAAGTATGCAAAGGTTAAGCTGATGATCGAGCCTGGTATTGTTTCAAAACAAGGAACAATGAAAGGCATTGAGAAAAGAAAAGTAATTAATTTCCACACTTTCCCCAATTTTAAATATATGGGCTTAAGATGTTATAGCAAAAAGAATAAATGGCTAAAATTTAAATCTCAACTGATCAAGTCTAATAAATGCCGACCAGAACACGGTGTTCAATTACGATTTTCCGCGCCAATTGATATCAAAACTCTAATTGAAGCTCTCGAAATTACACCAAAAATAAAAGGTTACGATAAAAAATTAAAAGCCATTAGATCTTACAATTACGGCTCACTAAGAGGACGATATTATAAAGGTCATGAATATACCTTTAGCATTGGTTCGCTAATAAAAGCAAATACAAGGTACAAAATATCGATTAATCAAAATGCCATTCTCGATTTATTTAATCGAAAATTAAAAAATAACTTAAAATCCAAGTTTTCAACTGCGCATTATAAGCCCTATGTCTACCCCATGCAGACAGTGAGTATTGTAGAAAAATCAAAGACACCTGTATTTCCTTTTACATCAATGAATATTAAACAGCTGGATTTCACCTACAAGGTCATAAGCGCCAAAAAACGTAAGTCTAATCAAAAATTGACTCACACTATTAGGCGCGTCTGGAATCAGACGCAAATTATTCCATTGGATCTAAATAAAATCTTAAATGGAGAATCCGGTCTAATCATCGGACGATGGAAATCTAAGCCCAAAACAGTAACCTGGGGATCGCCAAATCTTGGCAAAAGTAATTCATTTTTTACTCAAGTCACGCCATTTCAGGTCCACCTAAAACTTGGTTATTATAATAGCCTCGCCTGGGTGACGCGAATTGACAATGGTCAAATCGTGAAAGGCGCCAAGATTGAAATAATAAACAGTCAATTAGATGATCTCGCATTAAAACACCCTCTCGCTTTTACCACCAAAACAAACGAATTTGGCATTGCGACTTTACCAAGCAAACGTGACCTTGATCCAAAAAACAAATTGATCAATAATTATAGCTACAAGAATTCAATGCTTTACCTTCGAGTTGAACACCAAGGAGATATCGCATACTTACCAATAAATCATTATTTCAAAGTAAATAATGGTCGCCGCTACTATCGGCACCGTTATTATTACCAACCCAGCAATAATCCAAATCAATACATTAAAGCCTGGGGTTTTAGCGCTCAAGGCGTCTATAAACTCGGCGACACTATTCAATTTAAATTGCTAGTCCGTGACCAAGGCAACTTTGGCTTAATTAAAGCACCACGAAACTTTTACAAACTTTTGGTGAAAGACCCTTTAGGTAAAACTGTCTATTCAAAGCATAAAATTAAACTCAATGAATTCGGTAGTTTCACAGATAAATTTAAGACTAGCAAATCGAATGCCGCTGGTTATTATCAATTCCAATTAACACCATCGTTTTATAATAATAGTTTGTTTCCAATGCGTGTACTCGTGACGGATTTTAAACCCGCATCATTTCATGTCAAAAACAAATTGGATAAAAAGACTTACCTGCCAGGAGATTCCTTAATAATTAACACACAAGCTAAATTGCATGCTGGCGGACCTTATGCTAATGCTAAAGTGCGCGTATCAAGTTTTTTATCTAGCGCTAGCTTTATCGTCACTCAACCCATCGCGAATGGCTTTTATTTTCATATTAACTCTCATTACAAACGTCGCATTAATCAGACAATCAAGAATCTGGACAAAGCCGGTAAGAACACGCACAACTTTAAGTTACAAAACAATATGGTTCAATACGGCCTACTCTCAATCGAATCCGCTGTTGCTGATGATCGAGGTAAATTTAGCGCGAAACAAAACGCTGCTAATTACGCTGGCTTAGACTTCTACGTTGGCGTAAAACACAAAAAGTGGCTGATGAAAGAAAACGAAAAATCATCTTTAATGTTATTAGTTGCCAACGCACAAAAAGAAATAGTCAAAGATATTGATATTGAAGTTAATATTCAATATCGACAACAAATTATTAAAAAGACCAAAGGTGCGCACGGCAGCACTCTTTCTAAGATTGAGTATAAATGGCTGGACACATCTGAGTGCACAGCTAAATCTGCACTAACGCCAGTCAATTGTAACTTCACGCCTAAGCGAGCTGGATATTATCGCTTTATCGCCACTGTAAAAAATTCTAAGGGACAAGTTCATACTTCTAAACTGGAACGCTGGGCCACCGGCAAGGAAAGAATAATCTGGCGTAACAAATCGAAATTTTCTGCCACTATAGTGCCTGAGAAAAAATCGTATCGCGTTGGCGATACTGCTCGAGTCATGATACAAAATCCGTTTCCCGGGGCCAAGGCACTTGTCAGCATCGAACGTTTGGGCGTTATTGATAGTTGGGTAACTGATTTTAAGTACGCAGTGGACACACTTGAATTTAAAATAAAAGATAGCTATCTACCCGGATTTTACTTATCTGTAGTACTCATTTCTCCAAAAGGGGACCAATCGCTAACAAATAA
This sequence comes from Gammaproteobacteria bacterium, assembly GCA_003233075.1. Lineage (GTDB taxonomy): Bacteria > Pseudomonadota > Gammaproteobacteria > SZUA-21 > SZUA-21 > SZUA-41. The sequence goes on along the minus strand of QIKQ01000153.1, from coordinate 8,379 downwards.
AGAAAATGGCTCACCTATTCGAATTGGATCAGCGCGCATACCCGTCACCGGCGATAATAAAAGTCTTTTTATCAACATTAAAACCGAGAAAAACGAATACCAGCCGAGGGATAAAATTAAAGCAAACATACAAGTCAGCAACCATGAAAAGAAAAATACCCAGGCAGAACTCGCAATTGCGGTCGTTGATCAATCTGTCTATGATTTAATTTCCAGCGGAAAAATTTATTACGATGCCCACGCTGGTTTATATAAGCTAAGCCAACTTAATGTAACAAATTACAATTTATTAGTGCAATTGCTAAAGAAAAAATCTCTGGAAGAAGCTAAAACAGAATTAAACAAACGACAAGCCAGAAAAAAAATACTGGCTCTTAAAAGTAGCAACCGAGAAATGGCGCAAATGAGACGCGCCCAGCCTAGCACTAAAAGTAAATCCGTGCTCGGCCGGTTCAATTCATTTTCCGGTGGCGACAGAGTAGAGGCTGACGAAGAAAGCAAATCAAACAAAAAACCAGCGCCAGCCCAAAAAGACATTAAAGTTCGCTCATTATTTAAATTTTTAAGTTACTGGAATGGCAGTTTAAAAACAGATAAATCCGGCAAGGCCAAAATTAACTTTACCGCACCTGATAATTTAACTGCTTGGAAAATTATTGTTGTCGCCAACGATAAAAAAGAAAAGTTAGGTTTGGGCGAAGGCAAATTTATTGTCAATCAAGCACTCGAAATACGCTCAGCCTTGCCGAATCAAGTCACTGCAGGCGATGAATTTCAGGCTCGCTTTATCGTCATGAATAGAACGAAACAAACTCAAACAGTTAAAATTGATATTAGCGCGACGGGCCAAATAAAAACCGAGTCTAAAGCTAATACTATTAGCAAAACCTTTAGTATCAAAGCAGAACCCTTTAAGCGAAATATTGTAAGCCTAAAAATTGCTTCCAAGCTAGCGGGCAAAATACAATTTAAAGCTGTGGCCACATCAAGTAGCGGTTCTGATGCACTACAACTTAACCTGCAGGTGAGAAAGCAAAAAGCATTGCATGTCGGTGCGACCTACGGCACCAGTACCCAGCAATCTATAAGCGAAGCAATCAAAATACCAAATGATATTCGAACTGGTGTCGGCAAGATTCAACTTAATGTCTCACCTACAGTCATCGCTAATTTAAGCGGTGCTTTTAAGTACCTTAAAAATTACCCCTATATTTGCTGGGAACAAAAACTCACTAAGGGTGTCATGGCCTCGCACTACCAGAACTTGCGTGCCTATTTACCGAAATCATTTGTTTGGCCTGGAAGCAAATCACTTAGTGACAAAACCATAAGCATGGCACAAGGTCATCAAGCACCTAATGGCGGCATGGTTTATTATCGGCCTGAAAATAAGTACGTGAGCCCATATTTAAGTGCATACACTGCTCTCGCATTCACTTGGTTTAAGCAAAGCACGCACAAAATACCAGTCGATGTCGAAAATAAATTACATCGCTATTTGCTAAAACTAATAAAGAAAAAGTCCTTTCCAGGTTATTATTCCAGTGGCATGAAATCCACCGTGCATGCGGTCGCACTAAATGCCTTAGCCTATCATCGAAAAATTAAACTCTCGACCTTAAAGCTTTATATGAAACACACTAAGGACATGAGCCTCTTTGGCAAGTCTCATTTTCTGAAAGCTTTGACCTATTTCCCTGGTTCTATGGCTATGCAGAAAAAAGTAGTTGACGAAATACAAAGCTTTGCCAATGAAACAGGCGGAAAATATATTTACACAGAAACGCTTAGCGAGCAGTATAGTCATTTACTAAGTTCTTCCTTACGAAGTCAATGTTCAATATTAAGCGCACGACTTGCCTACGAGTCACAGAAAAAGGTCGCAGCAACTGATATACCATTTAAACTCGTAAGAACTATTACCCAGTCTAGAAAACGAAAAAGTAGATGGGAAAACACCCAGGAAAATATGTTTTGCATGAATGCTCTTATCGAGTACAGCCGAATATACGAAAAATCAAAACCTAATTATCAAATTACATCTTTTATTGATACACAGCTATTAGGACAAGCTAATTTCAAATCCTTTCGTGATAAAAGCAAATCCTTCTCACGCGCAATAACTGCAAAAGATCCTGGCAAGTCTTATTCCTTAAAAATAGACAAAAAAGGCAAAGGCCGATACTACTATTCTGCCCAAGTTCATTATTCACCTAAAAAACTAAACGAGAAACCAATTAATTCTGGAATTTCTGTCAATCGCGAATACAGTGTAGAGCGTGATGGCAAATGGATCATTTTGAAATCGCCTATGCAATTAAAACAAGGTGAACTTGTCAGAGTTGACCTCTATGTGAGTTTAGCTGCAGCGCGTCATTTTGTCGTTGTAAACGACGCAGTGCCTGGTGGACTCGAACCTGTCAACACCCAGCTAGCAACTGCATCAAAAGTAGATGCCGCGAAAGCCAAAGCGACCTATGCCGGTGGATCTTTCTGGTTTAAATTCAATAATTGGCGTTCTTATGGCTATTCTTTCTGGAGTTTTTATCACCGCGAAATACTACATCATTCGGTGAGATATTATTCTGAATATTTACCTGCCGGTAATTATCACTTATCTTATGTAGCTCAAGCTATTGCCCCTGGCAAGTTCACTGTCATGCCTACTCATGCAGAAGAAATGTATGACCCAGACGTCTTTGGCAAGAGTCCTACGCTTATACTGAATGTCAGCCCGAAAGAACAAAACACGCAGCAATTTAAAAAATAACAATGCGTGTGGTATTGTTACCAGGATTAGATGGCACTGGCTTATTGTTTAAGCCATTGCTATCGATCCTTCCTAATCACCTTTCGACTCAAATCATTTCGTACCCAAAAAATGAATTACTCAACTACCAACAATTAACAAATTATGTCAAAAGTCGAATTCCTGTTAGTGAGAACTTTATTTTAGTAGCAGAATCTTTTTCAGGTCCGATTGCATACGCAATAGCACAGTATGCACCGAAAAATTTAATACACTTGGTCTTAGCGGCTTCATTTATCGCAAACCCACGACCAACAATACTCACACTTAATCGAATACTGCCTACCCAATTAATATTCAAAATATCGATTCCTAACTTTATTATTAAACGCTATTTACTTGATAAGTCTGCAACGACTGACGAGCTGAACAATTTAAAATCTGTTATTCATTCCGTTCCCGTTAAAACTCTTGCTTATCGATTAAATCTCATGGCCAACTTATTCGCAATTACCACGAAAATATCTTGCCCGACTAGTTACCTACAAGCCACAAATGATAAACTCATAAGCCGACGTTGTTTGAATTTAATTCAAAGAAATATTCCAAATTTGAAGCTTATTAAGTTAAAAGGACCACACTTGATACTGCAATCAAAACCAAAAGAATCAGCCAACGCAATTCTAAGTCTATTTTCAAATGTATAAGAAATGCCAGCTTTCCGTCAGTCTGTTTTATTATGTTAAATTCTTGTCAAATCGTCGAAGACAAAACCGAGCAGACCAGATCAGTAATAATTGTAGCCCGGCTCTTTAGAGCCGGGAATAGATCGCGAAGCAATCTCATATGTTGCTAATTTTAATGCCCGCGCTTGCTACGCAAGTGATTCCCGGCTCTAAAGAGCCGGGCTACAAATCAAAGTATGGTTGGCAGCAATTAGCCTCATTCCATTATCATCTAATTGCCTGTAGTTTCATAGGTAACTTAAAGCTTTGCACCCTTGCTAACAAGATATTTCTCTAACAGCTTATCGTTTGGACGTTTCAATAAATTATAATTCTTTCGAACTATGCCTAGCAAAGTTTCTTTTCTCGCAACCGTAGGCGGCTCCAGTTTAGAATTTATATCCATACCATGTTTAAGCAAAGCGTCTAACATTTTAATCGTATGCTTGGGATTTTTTCGAACTAATACACTCACACCCGGATAACCATATGAGTCGTGATTTATCGTTGGATTAATTCCACCTTGCAAAAATAAAGCGACAGTTTGATGATCACCATTAAGCATCGCGTCGCCAAAGGATTTACCATTCCAACTTATGCCCATGTTCGCGAGTTCTTTACGAGGGTTAGTACTCGTTTCCTTTTTGACATTATCCATCTTAGCATCGATCGATTTTACGCCATCTCGTATAATACTAACGTCTTTTTGAATTAACCCTAAAGACCCTTGCAATGATTTAAATGACTCTATATTAGTCGCGAGAAATCCGCTTTTTTTACTGGCAGGAGTATTTTGTTGGAAAGCAAATAATGAAGTTGATAACACACAAATAATGCCAACAAAATAAGTTACCGTAGTAAATACTTCGCCCTTAACTTTAAATAAAAATCGAATAATCAAAAATATTAGCAAAAGAATGCCAGATCCAATCATTATGTAGGCAGCAACTGGGGCAATGGGCTGCGCTATGTCAGCAAAGGTAAGCAAAGCACCGCCAAGAGCTAAGGCCGCAGAAATTCGTGTAATAAATTGCTTCATTTATATTTCTCCATAATACAACTAGTCTATTGCTTAGCCTTATCTCTGATTCACTAAACATGAATTCGCTCAACAAGCAACATCAAATTAATTTAAATTATCTGATTTACTTTGGCACGTTATTGACGGCTTAAATCCTTAATTTTGCTATCATATGAGTAATGTTTAATTTTGGTACAGAGTAACCTAAATGAGTTTGACCTTTAGAGTCACATTAGTTCCATTCAATAAAACATTAGTCACATAGAAATATTTAATATTTAATGTGTAAAATTAAATCTACAGGGCAAATCAATTGAGGTTTTTTGACATCGGAAAAGACAATATTAACTTTGCACGATAAAGATTTTTATACGAAAATATTATTAAAGCTGAAAGTAGCCGCCCTATATTTTTTATTATCTTGGCGTGTTTTCGTTACCGCGTGATGAGTCTCACTCAACGATTCCTGTCTTTGCGATACCACGACAGTAGTCGAAGTAATGAGGATTGCCTTGAATAGAATTAAACTGTAATAATTTGCAGAAGATTAGTGCCACCTGTTTCGCCCATTGTGGAACCTTTTGTAATCAGCACCTGGTCGCCTGCCCGAATGTAATTTGGATATTTTTCTTTAAGTTCGCGCACCACCTCCGTGATAACATCATCATGCTCTTTCGCTTTTGTTACCATATGCACTGGATAAACTCCTCGATAGAGCGTCAAACGTCTTACTGTTTCTATGTTTGGGCTTAAGGCATAAATCGAAACACCGGAACTTACCCTGCTCATATAAATACTAGTACGTCCTGATTCCGTTAAAGCTAAAATAGCTTTAATTGTCAGCTCATCGGAATGATCTTTATAGTGATGATTTACGGCGTACATGGCGCTCATTGATATCGATTCTTCGATATCAAAAAAACGCTCCTCATCTCGCTTGCGGGATATACCTGAAAGTTTTTCTTGCTCTGCGCCAACCACTATATTCGACATTGCCGCAATCACTTTAACCGGGTATTTTCCGACTGCTGTTTCACCTGAAAGCATAACGACATCTGTTCCATCAAGAACCGCATTGGCAACATCAAATACTTCAGCACGTGTAGGCACAGGATTATGAATCATACTTTCCATCATTTGAGTCGCTGTAATAACGCAGCGATTCATAGATCGCGCCAATTTTATAAATCGCTTTTGATATCCAGGGAGATGGGGGTCGCCTACCTCCACACCTAAGTCACCGCGCGCAATCATAATCGCGTCAGCTTCTTGAGTAATTTCTTTGATATTCGTTATTGCTTCATTACGCTCAATTTTAGCAATAATGGCGGCGTTACAATTTTCAGCTTGTAATAATTGACGTAACTCGCGTATATCACTGGCGCTTTTTACAAACGACAAAGCAAAGTAGTCTGGCTTACACGCAGCAATTTCTTTGATGTCTTGCCGATCTTTCTGAGTTAAAGCCGGTGCGGATAAACCACCGCCTATTTTGTTAAGCCCTTTTCGGCCAAATAACTGACCATTTGTTAATACTTCACAAATAATTTCGGACCCTTTAACTTGTTTGACTTCTAAAGTCATTATACCGTCAGCCAAACCTAGTCGATCACCTGGTTTTACATCTTTAACTAAGTCTTTGTAATCTAGCCCCACCCTATTTTCGTCACCATGATTATCGCCACATTCTGCATCCAATATAAATTGATTACCGCGTCGAAGCTTAATGGATTCACTATTATTGAAATCAAGAATGCGTAATTTTGGACCTTGTATATCCACAACTATACCGACGGGTTTAATTCCCTTACTCACTTCTCGTATAGAAGCAATTAACTTTATGTGATCTTGAATATTACCATGCGACAAATTATGCCTAGACGCATCCAAACCTGCGTAAATCATATTTTCAATACGCTGCGGTGTAGTATTAGTCGGATTTAAGGTCGCTAAGATTTTGGTTCTACGTCTAAATATATCTGCTCTATTCTTGTCTGCACTTGCATTACTATTTTTTTTATCCATATTAATCCTAGCTAATTAAACGCCTAAAACTTAAAGGAAAACTCATCCATTCGATAATTTTTCTTGGAAAAATTTAATCTCTTTTAAATCGTACCGATTTTCTCCATTTTAACTATTTTCAAGTATCCCGAGTGTAAATTACTACAGATAATTGATATTCTGATTCATTAGTGTTTTTTAGAGAAAAACACTAATTTGTATAAAATAAATCTTGGAAGCGTAGTTTAATAATAGTAAAATTCTGATAGTTTTGGGAATAATTGTGTAATGTTTTAATTATTTTTTTTTGCTATAAAAAAGCACAAATATAGATCGTTTCAAGAGCAATTCCTAACAATTCACTAACTTGACCCCTTGAACCACAAGTTTATTTTAAACAACATTAAAGATTAAATTATGAAATTACGAGATCAACCTTTAAGCTTACTACGCTGGCTTATCTTTGCCAGCCGATGGTTACAAGCGCCACTTTACATCGGTTTAATTTTTACGCTTGGTATTTATGTTTATCATTTTGGTATTGCAACTAGCCACCTACTACAGGTAAAGGCTGGTCAATCTCAATGCATTGACGTTCCAGGCAAAGCATCCACTATATCAACATTACTCGCCGAGTATCTGCAATCGCAATGGCCTATACAGACCGGATTATGCATCCACCGCGTGCCCAAACCGCAGAAAGCAAGTCTGTATAGCTGAGCAGAGTGTGACCAATAAAAAGAATAGACTAACTAGTCTAAAAAAATATGATCGTTTCGCACAAGGACTTTATCACCCGGAAGAAATTTTACCCTTTCCCGGAGTAGAGTCCTTCCCTGCCTTTGATCTAAATCCGGAAAATCATTTCTCAGTAATTAATGCCTGGTGGCTCGCGAATGCCTCGCATTTAAGCTATCTAAGCAAAAACGAAATCAAAGAAACACTAAATTCTCTCGGCTTTGTTTTTGTCGAATTTATTCAAGTCGAAAATACTTTTTGTTACATAGCTCATAATAACAAACTTGCCATGTTAATTTTTCGTGGCACCCAATTCAAAAGTAAAATAGACGCTAAAACCGATATCAACTTTCCATTTGCAAACTATTCTAACGAAAATGATAAAATAAAAGTTCATCGAGGATTCTTAAACGCAATTAATTTGGTATGGGGGGCAATTGATAATAAACTTACAATAATTCATAATAAGAAATTGCCGCTTTGGATTTCTGGTCACAGCCTAGGTGCAGCCTTAGCAATTCTTTGTGCCGCTCGTTTAAAAAATACTAATAAATTCGAACCTCAAGCATATACCTTCGGTGCCCCAAAGGTTGGCAATGCTCATTTTAAATTGCTCTGTGAAAAACTAAAAATATTTAGAACTGTTAACTGCTGCGACATTGTTTCGCACTTACCACCTAGAGCAATGGGCTTTAGTCACATAGGCAATGAGTATTTTTTCTGTGCGGACAATAATCTGCATATAAATCCTAAAAAAATGACTGCTTTAGTACTAGAATGGAAGGCAGCAATTGCTTATGCCTGTAGCTTCCCCTTATTTCGAAAAAATCAAATAAGCTTTCGTGCGCTGGCAGACCATTCGATAATTAACTATAGCACCTGCTTGTGGAATCGATATTTTAAAGACAATGTTAAATAGATACGTCATTATCACGTCAATATGTTGTTAACAACCGAGACCTTCGGTTTGTATTTTTGTTTGCTGCGCAAACAAAATGAAGAATAGGCCTCAATCACACAAGGCGCTTTACCGCGGAGTTTGCTCTGCTTCACACAAAACCTTTTTCTTCTCATTTCGATTTGCTCAGGAGATTTTGACCACGACGGTCTTATGTCGCGTAGGCCATGGATGGCCGAGAGCG
>QIKQ01000222.1 GCA_003233075.1 Gammaproteobacteria bacterium | reverse complement strand
GATTTGGGTTCAAGCATAACACTAACTCGTCTTATAACTGAGCCATCATCATTTATGCTGCTGTAAACGCCATGGCGTCACTGTTCGAGTCCACCCCGGCTTTCGGCAACTGCTACAGCAAAGCTCTACCTCCTGCATCCTTGCAGTCGTAAAGAGCCGGGCTACAGATCCTAAAAAATTATAATAAAACAACTATCATTCTGTTTCAGATTTAAAATTTATTAGTCGCATGGCAGAAGTCTCAAATTCATGTCTCGACCAAGGGTTAAGCTACTAATGAGCAACGTGAGTAGGATGTGACCTAACCTAACCCCTGTATATTTCAACGTTCTTTTCAGACTTACGTGTATAATCTTAAAGTCAGGTATTCCTGTTTAACCCACTGCTGTCCCACAAATATTCTGTTTCGATGTGTAGCAGTTATCGAGCAATCAGGTCGCATTCAACCTTGCCCGTCAAGCAATCCACCTTAGTGTCCAGAGCATCCGAAGGATGCGTGGGATCTTACTAATTCAAGTATTTAGTTTGGAATGCAATTAAGAGGCAATGATCACGAGATTGAATTTAGGAGATCACTTCGCAAGCTTCGCTTGCTCAGGACTCAAAGGCGACTCGCTGCACCTCAGAACCACCTGCGGTGTTTCATCAGGTACTTCCCAACAACTTACTTCGTAAGTTGAGGTCGCGCGGAGGGTTTGTTCTGTCGTTTCTTGCAGCGTGTCACCACAATCAGCAAAACAAACAGGGTTACGCTTAACAAGGTTTCCGACATCGCAATTAATCTTCCGGCTGATAGGCTATAGGCATCTGTCAAACCGTGAAGAAAATAAAACATAGTTAAGTATAAGCTCCACTGCATGGTGTAGACTTTTTCGTTTAAAATTCCTTTTAATATATAAACCAGAGGCATCAGCAATATAAATAATGAAAAATAGCTCATTTCACTAGTGGCGCTAATTGCAACTGGAAAAATGTAGCTGGTAATAATTTTATATTCTGTATTAAGGCTGACAGTGATAAACCAATAGAGTATGCCAATAGCAAGTAATGACATTAAGGTATAAAAACAGATTGTTTGAACTAAATGCATTTTAGCTTGAAATAAACGCGGCGCAATAATGATAGTCAACATTGCCATAAGCAAGTATAAAGTAAAAGAATTGCTAACGATGGGCAAAACCTGAACCATGATGTTTGAATTGAAACCTTGTTTAATGATAAGTGTGAAACACAAAAGTAAAAAACATATTAGGCTTAGGTTATAAGACAATCGGCATTTATTCATTTTAATATTGATTCATTTTCTGAGGATGGGTTAGGACTAAGTAATTTTGCGGCGAGTGCGAGGCGTTTACCTTGCGCTTGGGCAAGTACTATTTCAGATTTACTTAATTTATTTTGATCATTTTTTGCATGATGGGAGCTGCCATAAGGGGTGCCACCAGTGGTTGTATTATTAAGCTCGGCTTGCGTATAAGGTATGCCCATTAGCAACATGCCGTGATGCAGCAGCGGAGTCATCATGGAGAGCAAAGTAGATTCTTGGCCGCCGTGCAAACTTGCCGTTGAGGTAAAGACACTGGCAGGTTTTCCACTTAAATCTGCGGATAACCACAGACTACTTGTTGAATCGATAAAATATTTCATCGCCGCGGACATATTGCCAAATCGAGTAGGGCTGCCTACTGCCAATCCAGCGCATTCTTTGAGATCTTCCAGGGTTGCGTAGGGACAACCTGATTCAGGTACTTCAGAATCGACTGCTTCACTGGTATTTGAGACAGGTGCGACTGTACGGATGACTGCTTCGCAACCATCAATTTGATCTACACCGCGAGCAATTTGTTGAGCTAAGGCTTGGGTTGAGCCATGACGGCTGTAGTAAACTATGAGTATTTTGTGCATGATTATTATTTAATAAGGTCCATTAATTTTTCAGGAGGCCGGCATATACTTGCTCGATTGTTGTCAACAATCACAATAGGGCGCTCAATTAATATTGGATTTTCCACCATGGCGCTGATCAAATCTTGTTTTGAAAGTGTTTCATCATTTAGTTTAAGCGTTGTATAAACTTGCTCACCTTTGCGCATTAATTGTCGAGGTTCCATGTTTAGCAAAGTTAAAACTTCTTTAATTTCGTTAATGCTGGGCGAGGAATTTAAGTAATCAACAATTTCTGGCTCTATTTCATTATCTTTAAGTAGTTGCAGTGTTTGTCTCGACTTAGAGCATCGAGGATTATGATAAATTTTAACTAGCATGAGTTTTCTCACTTTGCCGAATTGCGTTTACTGTGGTATTAGGTCAAAAAAGATTATGCTAAACTCAGTCAAACAAATTGGTTTATTATAATGTACTAATAAACTAGTTTAAATGCATTTATTTTGTCTATGTGATCAACTTGACGTCACTACAAAAAAGGGTATAGTTTACTGGATAATTAATGGGGTTTGTGGCTTTATTTGTTTCTACGAACTTCATCGCTCGATGACCGCTAGAACCTTAGGAAACAAGCTAATAATATGACGAAATTGCTATTCAGGGCTATTTTATTATCACTGCCTCTCTTTCTACTGGTTTCTTCCCTTACGGCTTGCAGTAGCGCGCCAGTTCAAGAAATGAGTGATGCTCGACAAGCTATCATTGCAGCTAAGCAGGTAGGCGCTGAGAAGCATTCTCCTACTATTTATTCTGATGCTCGAAAATACCTTTTAGCCGCAGAAATTGCCATCAGAAGTGGGCACTTTCCACAAGCGAAGCGAAGTGCAATACAGGCGAAAAAACAAGCAGTTAGAGCAAGAAAAGCAACAATCGGCATAGGTGCAATTCAATAGAAAGTGTGTTATTTTGAGCCTAGCCAGATGGAGGCGATTAAAGTAAGGAATTTACCTTGACACTCAAATGATATGGGTGATAGGTTGCGTTATAAATTTTATAATTAATTGTAAAATAATAAACTATTCAGCTAACTGGATGCGGAGTAAAAAGACAATGAGACTATCTACAACACTTAAACAAATAAGCGTAGCGTTTTTCGTTATAGCAATTTCGGTCGGTTGTGCTGGCGGTGGCGGTGGTAGCGGCGGTTCTTCAGACGCTAACAAAGCAATTAAATCAGCTGAAGCTGCAATGGCGAAAGCTAGCAAGAATAAGTGGATTTGGCGCGATACAGGCAAAATATTGAAGAAAGCTAAAGCGGCTAATAAAAAAGGCGATGGCGCTAAAGCGATTAAGCTAGCGAAAAAAGCCCAATCCCAAGCAGAAATTGCGGTTAGTCAGTACTTTTTAGAAAAATCTCAAGATCGTAGTAAATATATGACTCGATAGTTTTAGAGACTTTAGACTTTAAGTAGAGGTCTTTGCTAGGATAGTAGGATAGCGAGAAGTTAGAGAACAAGGCAAAGCCGACGAAGAAACGCAGTTTACATCTAGTAAATGTGCATTTCGAGCAGGCTGCAACCTAGTAATTTGAATTCGCCGTATTCGTGCAAAGGTCTCAAGCAATTTTGATTCAAATATAAGAAAGGGAAGGCCGATGTGAGTTTGCCTTCCTTTTTTTTGCGCCATATTTTAATTATTCCTGAAAAAGTTGTATATCAGCTAGCTTAGTGCGTTCATCGAGGGGCTTCTTCTATCTTTACTCCGCTTGTATTTTTAGGTCACAACTCTTAAGGTTAAGCAATCGGCTTATTTTCTGGGTCGACTGCTTAATTTATGGATAAGGAATCAAAGGTGTCTGATACGAAACATGCGGAGTCTTCTTTTAATAGTGTTCGTTCTTTGGGAATACTTAAATTTTTTTCTTTGGTCTTACGTCGGTTTAGTCAAGATAACTGTGTTTTGCACGCGACGACCTTAAGTTTTACTTTTTTATTATCTTTTATTCCATTTCTAGTCGTGAGTATAGCAATTCTTGCGTCTTTTCAGGTTTTTGATAATCTAATAGTACAAGCTCAAGACTATTTTTTTCAACATTTTGCACCAAAAACATCCTCTATCCAAGACATACAAACCTATATCACCGGCTTTACCTCTAAAGCAAAGCAGCTCACTGCAACTGGCATTGGTTTTTTAGTCATTACTGCATTGTTAATGATGCAAAGTATTGATAAGGCACTCAATGCAGTTTGGCATGTGCGCATACGACGTAAAACCGTGGTTAGTTTTTTAGTTTATTGGGCAGTGTTAACTATTGGTCCAATGCTATTAGGAATTAGTGTCGCAATTAGCTCTTATATCATCTCCCTGCAATTTGTATCACAAGTTGTGGAATCGACCGGAATGCAGCAGACCTTATTAAGTTTAGCACCCTTTTTTGCCACGGCGTTTGCATTTACCTTGATGTATTTAATTGTTCCAAATCGACCAGTATTATTTCGTCACGCGCTGATCGGAGGGTTATTTGCGGCTATATTATTTGAGTTAGCCAAGCGAGTTTTTGCAATCTATATTACCAGTTTTTCTACCTATCAATATATTTACGGCGCGCTCTCAACGATTCCGATATTTATGATTTGGGTTTATATGAGCTGGTTAATTGTCTTGTTTGGTGCGGAAGTATCTCGATGTTTGGCTTTGGTGCAATCCGGCGATATTGTGGATCGAGGTCAACGAATCGAACTAGTTGATTTATTGGAAATAATAGGGGTGCTAAATAATGCGCGAGAATCAGGCAAAAAGATTAAAAATAGAACCTTGTTAAAGAAAATGCCAGGTTTGTCAGATGATCACTTGATTGAGTATTTGGATAGTTTGAAGCTAGGCAATGTAATAGAGCGCACAGAAAATGGCGAGTGGATTTTAATTCGAGATCTAGAAGCATTTACTGCAAAAGATTTGTACGCAGTGTATCCGAGCATACTGCCTCATGTTAATTTTGATATGACTCAAGTGCCGCCTAAGTATCAAGAATTCATAGCTCATATTCAAAACAATGTAATGAATAGTATGGAGTTGAAACTTAAAGATCTATACAATTAACGACTTATTTAATAGCAGTCACAGAGGAATTGTAATGCCAGAAGTAAACGTCAAAGTATACAGTACTGGAACCTGTCCCATATGTGTTCAAGCAAAAACGCTGTTAGATAAATGGGGAATTCCTTACGCAGAAAAACGTATTGATCAGGATCGAAAAGCATATGAAGAAATGATGAAGGGGACTAATAATGCACGTACAGTTCCACAAATCTGTATTAAGGGAAAATGGATCGGTGGTTTTTCAGAGCTAACAGAATTACACATGGATGGTGATTTAGATGAGTTGGTAATCAAATAATGACAAGTTATTTGACCAAGTAGACTAGTTAAAAATAAATAGAATGAAAATTGTTGGCGATTTGATTAGGCACGGTGAACCCGAAGATGCTGCGAAATATCGTGGACAACTCGATGAATTCCTAAGTAAACTTGGTTGGCCGCAAAGGGACGATGCCTTGTCAGCGTTTAAAGCTGACTGGGATTTATCGCTAAGCTCACCCCAGAGCCGGAGTAATGCGAGCAATTATATGTTCTATATATGATCTCGAACCATCCGACATGTTTAAGATTAACATACCTTATGCGAATAGTTTAAAAGTTAAAATAAATACCAGGAATAATAATATGCGTATAATATCGTCTAGTTTATCCTTAAAACGTCGCAATATAAAGCAAATAGAGATAAGGTCAATTTACTGTGTGAGATTAATATGTACATAGTAAAATCAAAATGAGAGACTAATTTAAATTCAAAATAATGAGAGGGAGTTGATTATGAGCGGGACACACACAGATGGCGCGGGGCATTCCGAAACAGTTAACCTTAAAGCAAGTGAAGCACATTTAGCATCACTTTGCGTCGCAATTGTTTTTGGGTTACTGGGTGGAGGACTGGGACTATTGGTTTTGAAATTTGTTGTTATATCAACGACTGTGATTTATCTAATTTCAGCAGCGCTAGGATTTCTAGTTCCATGGATTGTTTGTAATAATTATTTTCCTACTGCACATCATTGGTATGGCGCTAATTCAATCGCTCATCGAATATATGATTTAGTCGGAATAGTTGCTGCAGTCGTACTTGTTTACCTCGTGACATAAGTAACGGTAATATTCTATTGATTGATTATGACTGAAGTTTGCTAGTAAGAATTTATATCGCTAATCATCGTTTGAATTTTTATAACAAAGTTGGCAACCGAATTCATCGTGCTCACCATTCTCTAGATCTATTGGTTTATTAACGTTTAATTTAAAACTAATTCTACTATTTTTGGTAATTCTTAACGTATCGTAGTTTATTAGCAGCATAACAAAACGATCATAAAGCCAATACACACTGCTCTGGCCGTTGAATTGTTGCTTTAGATCAATTGTCCATTCAAGTAGGCTAAGTGTTTTTTTTGTTGGTGAATTTACTATTTGTTTTAGTAGCGTGGGTTTATTGGCTGTTATTGCTCGATTTTTTATGTAATGCAAAAAGTAGTGCGCGACATGGTAGCGTCCTTCATAAATCGCTGTATGTAAAATTGAGTCATAATCACCATCTTGGTTGTAACAAAGAATGCGATTATATTCGCTTTTACTGTCTATATTGATATTTTCGATATTTAAATAACGAAATAATTGCATACCCATTCCGCTTAAAACATATTTGCAAATTCTTTTAACTTGTTTGCTCGTAATGTTGTTCTGATTAGATTGCGAGAGGGCATTAGATTGAGCCAGGGAGCCATCGAACTGCGCTGCAAGTATTATGGGTGAGCTGAGCGTTAGGCAGATCAGTAATAAAAAGCAGTTTTTAGTATTTCCCATTTGAGTGAGTCTCATATCCATTTGTTACCTAGGTTTATAGCGTTTAGTGTCGACAAAGCAGAGACTTTAAGGATAACTTATTGAAATAATAAATCTACTAGTAAAATATTAATCTATTTCTAGCTCCAACATTATTGCTTAATCTGCCGACAATACTAGATATATGCAAATTCGAAATAATTTCTTTATTCAGTAATTGTTTATTAAGATGCTTGCCTATTAAGTTATTAAGAAGGGGCCCATGTTATAAGTAAAAGTGATTTTAAAAGTAAATATCAAAATAAAAATGGTCAGTAAAACAGAAGCGTGTGCTTAAGAAAAATCCTCAATTATATGCATTTCTCGATTATTTTCTTCGACATTTGATTCGCAAACTGAAAAACTTCGTATTGATATACCCGCATCGTGTACAGTCTCTTGAGATCCACTTATAAGTGGATGCCAGCTTGGCAAAGGTTTTTTTTCGTATAATAGACGATAAGCACAAGTTGATGGCATCCAGGATAGATTCTCCAAATTTTTTGCTGTTAAGGTGACGCAATCCGGCACGAGGGTGCTTCGATCCTGATATTCTTGACAATGACACTTATCTAAATCTAAGTACTCACAGTGTAGGTTTGTATAGTAAACTAAGTCAGTTTCATCTTCTTGCAATTTGAGTAAGCAGCAACGCGCACAGCCATCGCAGAGTGATTCCCATTCATCACGGTTAAGCTGGTCTAGGGTTTTAACTTCCCAAAAGTTGTTCGATTTCATTTGCGCTTATTTCTTGACTGTCATTTTTAAGGTAGTGATTTGGGCTAGACCTATTTAACTTCATTTCTACGATCAATTATTCCAAAATGAGTTTTTAATTTCCCCGTTTTTTTGCTGGCGTAGAAATGTTTTAAAGTTTTTTCAATCACTGGGAATGCTATTTCGCTCCAAGGTATTTCAGACTCAGTCATTAATACGACTTCACTGCTTTCCGCTGTGGGACCATAGTGCTCAGTCTTTAAATGTGCTCGGTATATCATGTAGATTTGGCTAATGTGAGGAATATCGTAGAAGGCGAATAATTCGTCGATACTGACATCAGCAAGTGTTTCCTCATAAGTTTCTCTTGCCGCGCCTTCGGCACTGGTTTCGTGATCCTCCATAAAACCAGCGGGCAGTGTCCATAAACCTTTCCGGGGTTCTATATTGCGCTTACAAAGCAAAATTTTATTATTGTGTTCGACCAAGCAGCCAGTCACAACTTTTGGATTAGTGTAATGAATATTTCCACAATCAAGGCAGACGTATCTCTGGCGGTGATCGCCATTAGGCGTTAAGAGAGTTAATTTTCCACTGCATTGGTTGCAGTAATTCATATTATTTATTTCCTTAAGAATAGTGTCATAGTTTACAGTAATCAAAGAAGATGAACACAGTTTACTAAGTTTATCTTCACTTGCATTTCGTCTTGAGACTGTGGATAGACCTTAAAAGCTTATTATAAGCCTATATGACAAATGACCAGATCGGTTTAGTGACACTAATTAAAGTGTTATTGGCGGATTAAATTTCAGGAACAAAACTGATAAAAATTCAGGTAAATATGCAGCCCAAATTACAATCGGTATAGAATCTGCATTAATTTGGTGCAAGCAAGAAATCTTTACTAAGACTAATAAACTTAAGACTAATAATATTCAATTAAGGGTTTTTATCAATGAATAAATATAGGCTTTATATATTAATGTTGTTGCTAGCTATGCAATTTAATATTGCAAATTCAGCTGTAGTCGTTAATCCAAATAGTGGTGGATCTTATTATTTTGAATGGCTAGATGGCTTGGGACAAATCGATGGCATTGAAGATCCTGACACCGGCACTTTTATCTCGGAAGTAAGTTGGAGTATCAATGTTAGTGAAGACTCTATTCTAGATTATATTAAAGTTTCAGATATAGCGATTGTTGGCGATAGCTTCGATTTATATATTAATAATTCTTTGGTCGCTTGGACGCTGACTGATGCCAGCGATGATGGACATTTCCAAGCCCAGTTAAGCAATTACTTATTGTCAGCAGGTACATATAATTTTTCATTGTACCTGGTGACATTGGCTCCCGACATAAACGAAGGCGAAGGCTACATTAAATTTGGCGCTACATCTCCGGTAGCAGCGGTGCCAGAGCCGTCGGCAGCTGTCTTGATGCTATTAGCCTTTTGTCTATTTTTTTGTTTATTTCGAAAATCTAAAAAATCACATATTAAGCGATCGGGTGCTTCCATTCTTGCAGATTAATTAACATGCGGTCGGATTTTATCGCCACCGCCCAGCTACAATGATCTAACTTTGGAAGTGAATTAACGCAATAGTTCGATTTATTTAAGACAATATTGTCATTGTTTAGAACAAGAGTAGGATGTATTAGATTAAATTTTAGATTATTTAGATTTATGCCGTCACCAATGGCTTTGAACAAAGCCTCTTTTCTAGTCCAAAGCTGATAGAAAGCGTCGATTTTGGCCTGACTTGATAAAGAGCATATTACTTGATGCTCTTCTGTGCTAAAGAAACGCTTGGAAAACTCTTCTGGCTTTATGCTAGGTCGCCAAAATTGAATGTCAATGCCAATGGGATGGTGCATTGATATGGCAATGACTGCTGTATTCTGCGAATGTGATAAGTTAAATTCACATCTGATGTTTTCGTTTGAATCTAAACAAGGCTTACCAGAGTCTCGTGTCAATAGGGATATTGCATTCGCTTGAATATTAGTTTTAGATTCGATAAGTAGTTTTAAGACGGCTCGACTAATGATCCATTGTGCTCTGCGTTGCGAATTAGCATAAGAAGTGGCTTGATTGATTTCACATTGATTTAAAAACTGCGAATAGTATTCAATTAAATTATCATTTGCTTCTAAGGAAAAGCGCCATATGTCGACCTTATGGCTATTATTTAGCGACTGAGTCATCGGAAATTTCTTTGTTTAGTGGCGTTGTGGCCTATTGGTTCGGTAGTAGTGAAGGGTCAATTATCGGTGGTAATTGAAATTTTGGCAAATGAAATTTTTTCTTTTTAGGTTCTTCCTTTTTGTTTTTCTGCTTCAATTCTGATTTAGAATTCGATTTTTCACTGCGATTAGCCTTGTCCGGGCCGATGCGATAGCTGCGATGGATGATAGACTGTGGTCCATTCTTTTGCAGCAAACCTCTGGCGCTATTGCGCAGATTTGGCTTTGAATTGATAATAGGGGCATCAGGCTTAGCAGTGTTAGTTAATGAATTGTTTTGTCTTTTTGCGGACCAGCGAGAATTTGACTTACTTTCCGTTTCGAGTGATTCCATCGCGGCTTGATTCAGAACGATAATGCTAATGCGCCGATTTAATGAGCTTTTCGGATTATTTTTGTCGAATAATATTGTTGAGCTTAATCCCACTACGCGAGCTATTTTGTCAGCTTTAACGCCGGCGTAAATAAGCTCCCGTCTTGCTGCATTGGCACGATCAGCGGAAAGTTCCCAATTGGTATAGTCGACTCGGCTTTTAAAAGGGGTCGCATCAGTGTGGCCTGTAATACTGATCTTCGAAGATAATTTACTGATACTTGCCGCTATTTCACCTAGAATTTTACGAGTATAGGGTTGTAGGTAGCTACTACCGCTGGAAAACATGGGTCGATTAGCTTTGTCGACAATTTGTATGCGCAGACCCTTGTCACTAATATCAATATAGAGTTGGTTTTTATATTTTTTAAGCGACTTTTTATTAAATCCTGATTGAATTTGACCTGCGACCGCATTAAATTGTTTAGCTTCTCTAATTTGTATTTGACGACGTTGAACGGATATAGCAGATCGATTATTTCTTCTGCTGCTAACATTGGGATCACCGTTTTTATTAGTTGACTTCTCCATGGGTTTTTGGCCATCACCCTTAGGTAACTCCATAGTACCGCCTAACTTAATCATGCTTGTGCTTGCGCCACCAGGACCTCTTTGTCCTTGCGCAGCAACATGACTCATACCTTCAGTCAAACTAGGATTTTTAAAGTAACTTGATATAGCCGCTTTTTGCTCAACACTCGTACCACCCAATAGCCACATCACCATAAAAAACGCCATCATCGCAATCGCAAAATCAGCCATTGCGACCTTCCACGCTCCGCCGTGATGGCCGTGACCACCTTTATTAATTTTTTTAACGATTATCGGGGCTTTTTTATCTTCCATTGATATCAGCTTATCTTATAGGTGAAGTGATTCCGCTATTACATTATTTATTTTCTTTGAGGAATGTCTCAAGCTCTTCAAAAGTGGGCCGGTCTTGACTCCACAAGGTTTTACGACCAAATTCAACTGCAACTTGTGGGCTATAACCATTGACAGTTGCGAGCAAGCATATTTTTAAACATTCAAAAATTTTAGCTTCCTGTTGATTTTTAGCGCCCATCGCGGTAGCCATGGGACCAACAAATCCATAGGCGAACAGTATTCCAAGAAAAGTTCCGACTAGGGCAGCGCCGACATGGTAACCAATTTCTTCTGCTGTTCCAGATATGTGCCCCATGGTTATGACGATTCCTAATACCGCAGCAACAATACCAAAGCCAGGCAAGCCATCCGAGACCGACGTTAAGGCATTAACGGGTTGTTCCGTTTCATGATGATGAGTCTCCATTTCTATATCCATTAGATTCTCTAACTCAAATGGATTCATATTGCCGCCTACGATTATTCTTAAATAATCTGATATGAACTCCATGACATGATGGTCTTTGATGATTGCTGGATAACGTGAAAATATTTCGCTCGATTCGGGTTCTTCAATATCACCTTCTATTGCCATCATGCCTTCCTTTCGTGCCTTACTAAAGATATCGAACATGAGACCGAGCAAATCTAAATAGGATTTTTTGTTATATTTTGCGCCTTTGAGTAATCCAGCGATACCTTTACCTGTTTCCTTGATTACTTTTCCAGAGTTCGCAATCACAAAGGCACCGAATGCAGCACCACAAATAATAATTATTTCATTTGGTTGCCAAAGTGCGTACATTTTGCCACTGGATAAGATATATCCGCCGGCGACGCAACCAATTACAATGATATATCCAATTATAAGCTTCATAGTCTAATTCTCATTTTCCTTGACCAAAGTATTGTCTACCTAGGTGTATCGGCGCTTGAACTGTCATTCTTAAGTGTAAAATCAGAAAGTTAGGCGTATAAAATATATATGGCTTGGTTTTTGTAGTATTTCATATTAAAGTTTCGATCCTATTGTGCCGAAACCACTGGTAGCGTAGGAAGATAAGCATTAGCATGTCAAAAGTAGATGGAAATACTGTGGATAAAGCGCCGGAAGGCCTCGATGAATGGGTAGATTACCTCGCGGCCAAAATGTGTCCCTTATTTGATGCCACTCAATCTGCCGTGAACAGTCTTAGCGAAGGCGCTGGAAAATCAGTTGATCTTATTTGTGCGCAGCTATTGCTGGACCCCGGTGCAATTGCAACTCTTCTATCACTTGTTAATAGTAAAAATAAGACCCGACTTTCTACGGAAGTTTCTACATTAGAAAATGCTGTCATGATGATAGGCATATTAAACTCTCGTCAAGCGCTTAAACGACTAGAGATAATTCCCACTCCCGCTAATACACCTGCTTTAAAAAATTATGTTCAAACTGTCGTTAGAGCGTATCACGCCGGTTATCAAGCTTGTGAATGGGCTCAAGCCCGTGGCGACATGGTTGTCAAAGAATCCTTTATTGCCGCGTTTATGTGTCATGTTGGCGAAATGATGATGCAACTGTATGCGTTTGCTTGCTGATATGAACAAAATAGCGGAAGTACAACAACAAACTTCATGTGATTATGAGCACGCTCAAAAACAAGTTCTAGGATTTACTTTTACATCATTATCGGAGATGTTAAATCGGAAGTGGCATATGCCTGAAATCGTTTTAGATTGTTTTGACGAGGATCGGCAAAGGAGCAATCGTATTAAAGGGATTTTACTTGCGGTCAAGCTTGCACGGCTTGCCGAAACTAGTTGGTACACAAAAGACATGCGTGCAGTAAATGCGGAATTTGCTGAACTGTTTCAATGGGAATATGCCTCTGTCGCAAGAAAAACACATGAAATAGCGATTATGTCCGCTCGCGACAGTTACCATTTAGGCGAAATAACTGCTGCGGTCAATTTACTGAGTACTGAAATAGAATTTGATGAAACAGACGAGGATAGTGCCGAGGCAAACAAAGAGGTAGCAGTTAAGGAATTACCCGTTGCTGCAAAATCGAGTTTAAAGAAAAGTGTTAATCAAACACTGGCCAAACTAAAAGAAGCCAATTATAAAAAACATGAGCAACGGGAAATATTAAATGACTTGATATTTTGTCTGAGCAAAGCGCTTAAACTAAAGCGCATTGTTTATTGTGATTACGATTCGGTTACTAAGCAATTAAAGCCCACTCGCTTTGATAGCATAAATTCCAAAAAGCAATTAGAAAAAATGTGTATAGACTTGACACACGACAGTTTGTTTAAACGGATGCTAAAAAAGAATCAAGGCCTGTGGCTTAATGAAACAAATAAAGATAAGTTTTGGCATCTTGTGCCAATCGTTGTAAAGGGTATTACTAATACTAAATCATTTTATATTATGTCATTTAACGTATCGCATGTATTACACGGTGTATTGTATGCTGACGCTGGCAATGCCTGCATTGAAGGTTTAAGTGAAGCGAATTATCATCAGTTTAAAAACATATGTAAACTAGCGGTTAAATGTTTACAAAAATTATCAGACGAAGAGTAAATTGTATCATTTGCTCGTTAGTCAGTGAATGAATGCAAATGTATCCGAGCAACAGTAGCCTGTAGGAAGTGTTCTACGAACGCTGAGTACAGGGGAATCCTAATGTCGTCCTTACCTAGAAGTCACAAGTCTGTATAACCCTATTATCTGAAATTTCGTCTTATATTGCAAAATTGAAGCAAATGGGCTAATCTTTGCTTCGCATTTAGATTGAATTTAATCTATATTTGAATTCGTAGCAGTAACTAGCAAGCTCTAACGAGCGAAATGTGGGGAAATTCAAGCAAATAATTTTTGAATTTGTAGCCCGCAAGTAGCAAACAACGTGAGCGAAATGCGGGGAAATTTAAGCAACGATTTTTGAATGTGTAGCCCGCAAGTCAATGTCATTAACTTAAGCTTTATTATGAAATATTTGTAGCCCGCACGAAGCGTTCAAAGAACGCGTACTGCGGGAAAGGGTTGAGATTTCCCGCATTTCGTCGCCTACGGTGACTACTTACGGGCTACAAAAAAATGAAGAATCCTTAAGTTAATAGCATTGGCCCGCAAGTAGCAAGCAACGTGAGCGAAATACGGGGAAATTTATGCATAATATTTTCGAGTATGTAACTAACAAGCAAATGGCAGGAAAGCGAAGCGAAGAAACAGCGGTTTGAAAAACCGCTGAAGTAGTAAAGCAAATATTGTATACATAAATAATATGGAGAGA
>QIKQ01000039.1 GCA_003233075.1 Gammaproteobacteria bacterium | reverse complement strand
AAGTGACATTAAGTCACTTTTTTTATCCAGCTTACCCGTGTGCTACGCGACATAAGACCATCGTGGTCAAAAGCCGGGGTGGACTCAGACACTTGCCTTGCCTCAGACTTTGGCCTTCGGTATATTACTTAAGTAGGGTTGCTTTTAATATTAGACCTGTCAATTACTTTTTCTATGTGGCGCCATGGCGTATACAGCGACATATGTGATGATCGCTCAGTTTTATAAGACGAGTTAGTTTTACGCTTGAACCCAAATCCACCCCGGCCCTAAAGAGCCGGGCTACAGCAGATATTGGTTATCGTTCTTACGCGATTAACTGAGGGACAGCAGTGAGGCATGCTAGGCGTTAATTACCCAGTCTATTAAATTCATTTCGCAATATTAGATTGCAATTGTCATTCTTTTTCTCGTTTAACATTACCTTACTTTCGCGTAAGCCTTTGTTTATGAGTGCTTTATTATCCTGGATCTAAACTTGCGATAGTTATGTTAAAGGAGAGTTAATATGACATCGATATCTCAAACAAGAAGGCAAATAGTTAAAGCCAGCTTAGCAATACCGCTAATACTTAAATTGCCATTAACGCTAGCCAATGAATCAAGATCAATCGGCACCGCGCTAGAGTTTTCAGACAATATACGTCGTGAATTAATTAATATTTATGGATCGGATGATGTGGTCTACACAGACAAGTTAATTACTACTGCACCTCCCATCGCAGAAAATGGCTCGCAAGTGCCGTGTAGGATTTTAGGGGAGAAAGGCTTGTGTTCTTCACTAACAATATTTGTTAGTAAAAACCCTAAGCCATTAGTCGGCACATTCAATTTTAAAGAAGGCGCCGATTTAAAAATTCGCACACGATTCAAAATGTCTCGTACTTCAGATGTGCTTGTGGTTGCTCAAACCGAAAACGGCCTAATTGGAAAAATAAGAGAAATAAAAATTACGCATAGAGGAGGATGTAGCTAATGAAAACAAAAATCAAAAAAAATGACATTCGCTTCAGAGTGAGCATAGATGAAAAAAATGAATGTGTTTTTGTATGTGTCATTACTCATCCAATGGAAACAGGATTTAGAAAAGATCGAAAAACGGGTAAAAAAATTCCTGCAGAATGGGTTAATAAATTTAGTGTAAGCGTAGATGGTGATGAAGTCATCAATATGGACCTAAGTTCTAATTTATCAAAAAACCCTTTGCTCGGTTTTGATTTTACGGATGAAATTAAAAATGGCCAATTAATTCAGGTAACTTGGCTAGACAGTAAAGCTGAAAAGTTTTCACATTCTACTGTAGTTAATTATGATGACAAGGGTAGACACAATTATAAAAGTTTTGTAGATTAGCTTGCTAGCGATAACGATATATAAATACGTGTTTACTCGCATGTAACAATTACTAAAGACTATAAGTATTCCTAAATAGTGATGATACTAGTCTTTATTTTTCTAAGGGGTTTTGTATGAAACTCAATCGACTAATAATAGGTGTGGCGCTAATATCAATATTCGTTTTTTTATTAACTATATTTACTGAAAAAATAAATGTCAAAGAAGGCTATTTTGCAATTAAACTGCGGGCTGGGGAGATTAAGGAAATAGTGCTGGGCCCAGGTACTTTTGAGAAAGCCTATTTTTCACCATTAGCTCATATAATAATTAGTGAGAATAAAAAGGAAGTCATTATCGATTTATCAAAAAGCAACAAAATTAAACTAACAATTAAAGTTTTAGATGCAAAATTGTTTTATTTTTCGTTTAGAGCTAGCTACGAGATACTGACTAATTACTGCTCTGAAAAAATTCAAGGTCTAACGTATAGTCAAGCAAAAATATTATTGGAAAAAGTGCTAAATCGAAAAGAAATGGGAATTTCGGCGAAGATTGATTTATTATAAATTGGCCTTTCTAGATTCTTCTACTACTTCAGGTAGCCAAGTCGCTAGTTCTTGCCAATAGGCTATTAAACACAAGACGAAAAGTTGAATAACAATAAAAGGTATAACGCCTTTGTATATGTCAATCGTTTTAACTTTTTCAGGTGCGACACCACGCAAATAAAATAATGAGAAACCAAAAGGCGGCGTTAAAAAGGAAGTTTGTAAGTTAATTGCAATCATTATACCTAGCCACACTGGGTGGGCGCCCATGGCCATAAGAATCGGCGCGACGATAGGGATGACAAGTAAAGTAATTTCAAAAAAATCTATAATAAAGCCCAGTAGAAATATAACAATCATAATTAACAGCATGGCGGAGAAAATGCCACCGGGCAGTGTTTTTAGAAAGTTTTCAATTGCTATGTCACCTTCAAATAGTCGAAAAATTAAGGTAAAGATAGTTGCGCCAATTAAAATAAACATTACCATGCTGGTGACTTCAAGTGTGCGCCGCATCACTTCTTTTAAAATTTGATAATTAAATTGTTTGGCAACAATGGCTAGCAATATTGCGCCAAGGGCGCCCACAGCGGATGCTTTAGTCGGTGAGGCAAAGCCGGTTAGTATTGAGCCAAGCACGCAAACAATTAAAGCTAGAGGTGGAAGCAATACTTTAATAACGAGCAAAACTAGATTTTTCGTTGATATTGCATCTCGCTCGGCCTTAGGAATTGCTGGGACTAGATCTGGTTTAAAGATGCCAAGGCCAATGATATAAAGGATGTAGAGTACAACGAGTATGGTGCCGGGAATAAGTGCGCCAATAAATAAATCGGTAATAGATACGGACACGCCAGAGCTTACCCTCGAGCTCGCGTTTGATAAAACATCCGCTAATATTATTAGTACAATCGAAGGTGGGATAATCTGGCCTAGGGTTCCTGATGCGCAAATACTGCCGGTTGCAACTGGCGTGCTGTATCCACGTTTAAGCATAGTGGGTAAGGACAATAGGCCCATGGTAACAACTGTCGCGCCGACTATACCTGTGCTTGCGGCGAGCAAGGCACCGACTATGATGACGGATATACCGAGGCCACCTCGTATTGGTCCGAACAAGAGTGCCATTGCATCTAATAGCTGTTCTGCTATTTTTGAACGTTCAAGCATGACGCCCATGAAAACAAATACAGGTATCGCAATTAAAGTGCCACTCCACATGGTATCGAATATTCTGCTTGATAAACTAATAAAGTCGCTGGAAACAATATCGCCGGTCATCAAACCCAGCAATGCGAATAAAATAGCGGTGCCGGATAAGGTCAGTGCTACTGGGAACCCAGCTAATAAAAAGATAAAGACACATATTACAAGTAAGGCTGCCATGTTTTTATTCGCTTAGCTCTTTTTGAAAAATGACGCGACCATGATTAATTAAATTAGCTAAGCCTTGAATCAGCAATAAGACAGGCATGATCACTAAGAAGGTTTTGAGCAAGTAAAGAAAAGGCAAGCCTCCAGGGTCTTTTGATGTTTCATTCCAATTGAAAATAACGTAATCGAGATTAACTATGAGTAAGACTAGGCAAACCGGAAAAAGAAAAACAACTGTGCCCACGAAATTAACGATGGCTTTTTGTTTGAGATTCATTTTCCGATAAAAAATATCAACCCGAACATGTTGATCATGATGCAGGGTATAAGCGATGCCTAGCATGAACATCATGCCAAAAAAGTATTTACTCATTTCTGAAATTTTAATTAGATATAGATTTGCAAGTGATGAGGCGCTAAAAAAATTATCCAATACGATTGCGAGTATAATGACTAGGACCATTGCTAGGGTAAGCCACATTGCGAGTCGCCCGGTCCAGGCGCTTATGCTTTCGCAAAATCTAGCAATCTTAGCTAATAAGTTGGGTTTGGGTTCGGTCATTTTTTGTTTTAATCATTATTTAGTCTGGACATTATACGGATGTTAAGTAAATAAAACAAAACAAGGAGTTAGTTTATTATTACAAATTGCAATTGCATTCATTTTCCCGCATTGGGCTCTCTGCGCTCCTTGCGGGTCAGTGCCATTAATTTAAGCTCTATTACAAAATTAAGTAGCCTGTAGGAGGCGTTTGCAAAAGGCCAAGTACAGGAAAAAATGCAGATTTTTAATATACTTCCCAGTACTTTTGGCCACGATGGCCTTACGATCAGAATCAGCGCAGCTGGTGCAGTAAGTACTTGATGAAACGCCGAAAACGGTTCTGAAGTGAGTCGTGGAGCACACGGGTAAGCTGAGTACAGGATTATATTAATAAGTGCGTGTCAATCTTAAAATAAAAAAAAGAACGGACACTGGGAAGTAGCCCGCTCGAAAGGCTCTTTATGTGGAGGGTCTTAGTAAAACTTAAAAAAAGCTATTTACATATTTACGATTTCTTCAAAAACTTTTTAAGATCCGGTAACGTATGGCCGTGATAGAGAATTTTGCCACTCGGGTCAACCAGCTTTATAGTGGGCGTACCAACTAACTGGTAGGCCTGGGCAAGGTACGATTTTTGGTTGTCTTTGTTCAAAACCAAATAGGGTAGATCATGCTGTAAGATATAGTCTGCTACTTGCTCATGGTTTTCATAGCCAATGTTTACGGCAGCAACTGTTAGGCCTTTATTTTTGTAATCTTTATACACTTTCTTAAATTGAGGCAACATCGCATGGCAAACATGACATTTCGTCGACCAGAAAATAAGTAATACATGACCTTTTTTTCTTAAGTCTCTTAATGTCACTGGCTCTTTTTTCATATCTGCCAGCCTAAAGCCAGGTGCTTGTTGGCCAAGGCCCGGTCCAATATCGGCGATAGCCGCTTGATGGATGATAAAGGCAAATAGAAATAAAATTATTAGCTTAATGTTTAGCTTGTTCATATTGTTGCGATTTCCACGTTTAGCTAGATGTATTCGTGCTGAATTATAAGTGTTACTTATATCTTACGGTTAAAAGATTAGAGCTTAGAATCGAGAATAAGTTCAAGGTTTAATCGTTGTTTATTCAGTCCACAATTCTTTCAATTCGTTGTGATTTTCCACATGTGATAACAGTATGGTCTTGTATTCATTTGGGTTTTTTATGTGAGTCATTTCACCGTCTTTAGGAAAGGTTTTGTCGAGCAAACGCGAGAGCCAAAAACGCAAAGCGCCGGCGCGTAACATCATTGGCCAATATTCTTGTTCTGATGAGTTTAGGCGGCGTTTTAAATGATATGCGGATAAAAATGTTTTGCAAAGGTCAGCATCGAGTGCGCCGTCATTTCTGCTAAACCAAGCATTTACTGTGACTGCTATGTCATATAATAAGTAATCGTCACAGGCGTAATAAAAATCAATAATACCGGTTAGCTTATTGCCTTGCCACAAAGCGTTGTCTTTAAATAAATCAGCGTGTGTGAAGCCGCGAGGTAAATTTTTATGTTTTGCAGTAAGTTGGTAATCAATTTCTTGTTTTAAGAGATTGTTATCTTCAATATCAAGATGATTTTCGAGTTTCTTTGCGCTTTCTTGCCACCATTCTAGGCCGCGGCCATTGGCCCGTTTATTATTAAATTCCGTACCGACGCTGTGCATGTAGCCTAACACAGAGCCCAACTCCTTCGCGTGTGCCTGTGTAGGAGTAGTTACGTCTGAGCCTTTCAGGCAATTAACCAATGAGGTAGGTTTATTTTTAAACAGGGCAATATATCTGCCATCGTTTCGAGCGACAGGATGAGCGCTAGGTACTTTATGTTCTGCTAAAAAAGCCATGACATTTAAAAAATACGGCAGATCATCTAATTGATATGATTCGAATAGAGTTAAAACAAAGCGACCTTTAGTCGTATCAACAAAATAGTTGGTGTTTTCAATGCCGGCGCTAATGCCTTGCAGGTCCAGCAATTCACCCACATCATATTGAGTTAAAAGTTGGCGCAATTCATCGTGATCGACAGTAGTATAAACTGACATAGTAATTTAATTTGTTACACAAATGTGAATTTGATAAAAGCGCATGATAGCAGATATTAACAAGTGAGGCGGGATGTGCCTATAGTAATGACAGTCTAAAATAAAATCCGGCTCTCGGCAACCGCTACAGCAAAGCTCTATCACGCGCATTCCTGCGCGTGTAAAGAGCTCGGGTTATATATTGCTGATTTTCTTAGAAAATCGACTGATCGCTCGTGCTGCGCGTATTGTACTTTTACCAGCTGAATATTTTCCAGGTAGGTTTTTTCTGAGTATCATCAAGATCTTGTGACGCTGGCGAAGAATTCCAGTTTTCGTTGTAATAGATAAAATAGGGCTTCGCTTTTTTTGAAATGACCTTAACCATGGTCAAGCGTCCACGAACTCGATATTCCTCAATAACCCGACCGCCAACATAACGTATTGTTTTGTTCGCAGATTTAGGGATTTTCTTGGGGATTTTGTGTTTTTTCCGGTTTGATGTATCAAGGACTGCTTTTTTAGCAACCACAGGGGGGCTTTCGATAACATCTTCTGCCATGATGTTGAAAGACATCAGGGCTATCACTAAAGTGGATAATGTAATTAGATATCGCATGGCCAATCCTTCCTCATACTATGAGTTCTCTAATTTAAAAGTAATGTCGTAACAAACTACCTGTTCTTTTTGTTCTGTTCTTCTTGTTGGAATCGACAACTTTATGTTGATAAAAGGCATATTCTGAACATATATAAAGCTATCGACCAAAGGGAACAGTTCTATTGATATTTGTTTACCTAAGCCTATTTAAAAGTGTTTGCCGTGAAACAATTCACTTAGACAGGATCTATGATCTATCTTATCAGGTCTATCGAGATTGGTCAGGGAAAACCTGAAAATGAGCAATTCTAGACCATTCTATTCTGTCGTTTAACTAAAGTAAGACAAAAATAACGTTCCAGTAGTTCAATTATTTGCTGCTCACGCTCTTAATTTTACTCGCTTCCGGCTCATTTAAAAACGTTAGTTGATAATTTACGCTAAAATTTTAGTCAAACTGTGATCTATATTCATGTTGACGCAATTGGCTGGCGTTTAAGGTAAAGTTGTTCTTTTCGTTTAATTAGCTCGCGTTATAGGTTTGGTTTATGAAGCCAAACTAAAAAAAATCTTTCTATATTGATCATTATTAGGCAAAAAAGTTTTCTTCTTGTTACGCAAGTCGATATTATGCCTATTCGATAGCGACTCACAAATAAAGAAAACTTTATGCCAAAAAAACACGCAAAGCCACTATTGCTGGTGGATGGATCTTCGTATTTATATCGAGCTTATCATGCGATAAACCTGACCAATGGCGCAATTTTTGGTGTAGTCAAAATGCTGCGCAAACATATTATTGATTTGCAGCCGGATCACGTCGCAGTCATTTTTGATGCAAAGGGCAAAACTTTTCGCGACAAAATGTATGCCGACTATAAAGCAAACAGACCACCCATGCCGGATGATTTGCGCGAACAAATAGAGCCTCTGCATGCGATTGTTAAGGCCATGGGATTTCCCGTGCTAACAATCAAAGGTGTTGAAGCAGATGATGTTATTGGTACTTTGGCAAAGCAAGCTGAAGCGAGCAATTTAGCGGTACTCATTTCAACTGGTGATAAAGACCTAGCGCAATTAGTCAATCAACATGTGACGCTAGTGAATACGATGACAAATGTTGAAATGGATCCAGATGGTGTGGTTAATAAATTTGGAGTTCGTCCAGATCAAATTATTGACTACCTTGCGCTGATTGGCGATACCTCAGATAACGTTCCCGGCATTCCCAGTGTAGGACCAAAGACTGCGGCAAAATGGCTTAAGCAATACGATAATTTAGATGAAATTGTTAAAAATGCAGAAAAAATTAAAGGCAAGGTGGGGGAAAAATTTCGCGACAATGTATCGCAGCTAGAGTTATCTAAGCAACTTGTTACGCTTAAATGTGATGTGGAGCTTGACAAAAAGCCAGAAGACTTAAAATTTAGGTCTGCTGATGTTGAGGAACTTAAGTCATGGTATAGCAAGCTTGGCTTTCGATCCTTACTGGCTGAATTAGATGATAGTGCAAACAATGAGTCGACTGATTCGACACTACAAGAAAAGCAAAAAACTAAATACGATGTTATTTATGATCACAAGAAATTAGACGTTTGGATAAGCAAATTAAAAAAGGCAAAACTATTTAGTTTTGACACTGAGACGACCAGCATCAACTCAATGAGCGCCGAATTAGTGGGTGTTTCTTTTAGTGTAAAAGAGTTTGAGGCCGCTTATGTTCCTTTGACGCATGATTATCCAGGTGCGCCAGATCAACTCAAGCTGGATGAGGTGCTAAGCAAGTTAAAACCTATTTTGGAGTCTAAAACCAAAAAGTTAATTGGTCAGCAAATTAAATACGACAAAAACATATTATCGCGTTACGATATCGACTTGCAGGGCATTAAACACGATACCATGATGCAGTCTTATGTCGTTGACAGTACTGAGCGGCATGATATGGATACGCTCGCCTTAAAATACTTAGGCCACAGCACGATTCATTTTGAAGACATCGCCGGCAAGGGGGTCAAGCAACTCACTTTTAATCAAATCGATTTAGAGCTGGCAGGCCCTTATGCGGCGGAAGATGCTGATATAACCTTGCGTTTGCACCAAACCTTATGGCAAGAATTAGAAGCGTCGAGCGAATTAAGAGCGGTCTATGAAGAAATTGAAATACCCTTGGTCTCAATACTTGCACGTATCGAACAAACAGGTGTTTTAATTGATCGTGATATGCTGGCAGAACAGAGTAAGGAATTAGCGATAAAAATTCTCGACTTAGAGCAGCAAGCGTATGCTGTCGCGGGAAACCCCTTTAATTTAGGATCGCCAAAACAAATACAGCATATATTATTTGAACAGCAAGGTCTGCCTGTTATTAAGAAAACAAAAAAAGGTCAGCCCTCGACAGCGGAAGAAGTATTACAAGAACTTGCTTTAGATTACCCCTTACCAAAACTAATTTTAGAGCATCGAAGTTTGAGTAAATTAAAATCGACCTATGTCGATAAGCTGCCAGAGCAAATAAATTCACAGACTGGCCGTGTGCATACATCCTATCACCAAGCAGTAGCAGCAACGGGTCGGCTTTCATCTTCTAACCCAAATTTACAAAATATCCCAGTGCGCTCGGAAGAAGGCAGACGTATTCGTAAAGCCTTTATTCCCGCCAAAGGCTTTACTATGCTGGCGGCGGATTACTCTCAAATTGAGTTGCGAATAATGGCGCATTTATCAGAAGACAAGGCATTACTGGCAGCGTTTGCAGCAGGTGAAGATATACACAAGGCAACCGCCGCAGAAGTATTTTCTACACCTTTGGATAAAGTGAGTAAAGACCAAAGACGTTCTGCGAAGGCAATTAATTTTGGACTTATTTATGGCATGTCAGCGTTTGGTCTAGCGCGGCAATTAGGCATAGAGCGACACGATGCGCAAAACTATGTTGACATGTACTTTCAACAATATCCTGGTGTGAAAGAATACATGGAGCGGATAAAAGAGTTGGCCCATGAGCAGGGTTATATTGAAACTCTTTATGGTCGCCGGCTTTACTTGCCTGAGATAAACGCTAAAAATGCAATGCGTCGTCAATACGCAGAGCGAACAGCGATTAATGCCCCCATGCAAGGCACTGCCGCAGATATTATTAAGCGCGCGATGATTGATCTAGATGGCTGGATAGTGTCCGAGGCCAATAGCGAAGAAGTTAATATTCGTATGATTATGCAAGTGCACGATGAATTAGTTTTTGAAGTCAAACCGAAGTATTTAACCGAGGCTTCAAATAAAGTAGTGGAATTAATGTCTTCAGCCGCGGATCTTTCTGTACCACTAGTTGTTGATTTAGGTCAGGGCGATAATTGGAATGAAGCACATTAAGCTTAAAATTAATTTAGCTGCAGGCCATAAACGAACTCCTATCAATAGATAATAGTACGTACAGCGTTGACCCTAAATTAGAGACGGGAAGAGATGGCGTTTGCTCTCAAAAATCACCTTTAGCAGAGCAAGTACAAAATTTAATTCAAATAAAAACAAATACTTATAGGTGGTGTAGTAAGTCACTCAAAGAAACGTCAAAGAAACAATAAAAAACCTAGTTTTTACCTTGTTTGCGCTAAAAAGCAGTCTACACTTGCAGTATTAGATAACATTCCCTAGTGGATTGTGTTTGTGATGGCCCACTCCTCCTCCCTAGAGTGGGTGAAGTAGCACCTCGACGACTGAACGTCGAGATAATTGACCTCGGATTTCTCTCTCCCCCTTATGAGTCCGGGGTTTTTTTAATTCCGCCGGCGAAATCCATATGTCATTTTCTTAATGATCCACTAAATCTTCGTTGGATTTAGTGTTTAGAGATTGTAAAACTAATTTACATGTAATAATACCCCTATAAACTGTGATAATTTTTATGGTACTTATTGTTTTTATTTATTAGTATGTAATTATCTCTTGATTATCAGGACAAAATGGTTAAAATTCATGCGGCTAGAGAAATCGCTTGGGGAATTCCGTAATAAATGAGCCTCCACTCCTAGATCCTAGGGTCTTAGGATTCTAGACGAGAGACAATTTAGTATTCATACAAAAAAATGAACAAACTGTATTTTTCCGCTAGTTATTTAACTAATGCTCCCACCATCGCTCATGCTCCAGATGATGTAGGTGGGGAAGTTGCATTTGCTGGTCGTTCGAATGCTGGAAAATCAAGTGCAATTAACGCCTTAACCAATAACAAATCTTTAGCTCGTACCAGTAAAACTCCTGGCCGTACTCAACACTTGGTGTTTTTTCAAATCACTGAATTAACTAGATTTGTTGATATGCCTGGTTACGGTTATGCCAAAGTGCCTGACAAAGTTAAGCGTCAATGGCATGCAGCTATGGAACAATATTTAAGTCATCGTCGCAGTTTGCAGGGTTTGATTTTGGTAATGGATTGTCGTCATCCACTAAGAGAATTTGATCGACAGATGTTGGAATGGTGTCAGCAAAGCGGCTTACCCGCTCATGTACTTTTAAGCAAAGCTGATAAACTTAAGCCAAATGCTGCTCGGGCGGGCTTGGACGCAGTACGACAGGAAATCGATCTACATTTTCCTAATACCTCGATTCAAAATTTTTCTGCCTCTAAAAAACACGGCATTGACGAGGCACATACTGTGCTGGATGAATGGCTAAATCCTCAATAAGCAGTTAAAATGTGCATCGTTTAGTTTGGAAGAGTGCAGTCTAGTCATGGATTTAATGTAGGGAGTAGGTCTGCCTGTCTCTACAGCTTATTTATATTATAAATTTTTATTGGAGTTCAGCTGAATGAAAACAGCAAATCAGATTGTTATTTTACTTAGTACTTTATTTTGCGCTTTAGTGGCAATGACAAATTTACAAGCTGCAGGAGATATTAAAAAAGGCAAAGTCTTAGTCGGCGCTTGTGCAAATTGCCATGGTAAAAACGGTAACTCAATTATACCAATCAATCCAAAATTGGCGGGCCAAAATGAGACTTATCTAATCAAACAGCTAATGGATTTCAAAAACAAGACACGCACTAACAGCATTATGAATGGCATCGTGCAAAGTCTGAGTAAGACCCAAATGGAACACATTGCGGCTTACTATAAAAGTAAAAAAGCGGGCAAAGGTGCTGCGATTGGGAAAAAAATAGCCGCTGTTGGCCAAAAAATATTTGAGGGCGGCAATCCTCGAACAAAAGTTCCCGCATGTTCAGGTTGTCATAGCCCAACAGGTATGGGCAATGGACCTGCTGGATTCCCAGCAGTAGCAGGTCAGCACGCAGCTTATACTGAGAGTCAACTTTTGTCCTTTAGAAAGGCTGCCCAACTGGCTCTTAAATTTAAGGCTAGAAATGATGAGTTTGGTGACAAAATAAGACTGAAGATGGAGTTAAAAGACAGCAAGAGTAAAGACCCCAACATGGTAATTAGTCGAGGTAATGATGCTAATCGAATGATGCGAATCGTTGCTCAAGATATGACAGACGCAGAAATTGAAGCCGTGTCAGCCTATATTCAAGCCTTGCGCGTTAGGAAAATTGATAGAAAAATGAAGAAAACGAAAAAAATGGCAGCAGTAAAAGAGACAAAAGCAGCGAAATAAAGAGTCATTACACTAATGTTTTAGTGTAGGCATCACTGCGTCAGCATAAGCTAACGCAGTTTTTTATTGCCTAAGATTAATATATTGCGTAGTACTACGATTTTGTAGCCAGGTTCTTTAGGGCACCTCTAATTGTGTCTATTTGCACGCTGGCGGCGTTGTCGAACTTTTTAAAATGCGGGGTCGCGCAGCGATAAACTGCGCTTTTAAAAAG
>QIKQ01000100.1 GCA_003233075.1 Gammaproteobacteria bacterium | reverse complement strand
CAGTAGATCGCGAAAATGTAGATTTGACACCATTGCGGAAAATTGTAAAAACATCAACAAGTCGTAGACACGGAACCTTTTGAACCTTTTTCTTTTATTTCATGATTTTTAAGATCGAGATATGCAAAAAAATCAATCAAGTTGTTAAGTGAGTGCTCCCAATTGTTGATACATAATTATAATTCAGGACGTTTTGAATGAGTACACAAAAAAATAACTATACTAGTGTTACGGTAAAGTACAGTTCGAACGCTTATGATTTTTGGGGTGAAGGAACTCTGATTTTTAACGATGACGTTCTTGAGTTTCATGGTAAATCAGTAGCACACATTCCCACGTTAAGAAAAAGATTATTACGACTGTCTTCTTTTTTAATATTTCTATTAGTTGCTATCACTTTAATGGTTTCACTTATCTTTGTGGTGCGATCAATAACTGCAGCTAATTCTGCTCATGATCTAACTAAGGAATCGTCAAAGCTGACTGCAAAACACGTCTTAGAAATAGTCAATGATAATCCTGAAGTGCAGTACAATCAAAATGCTCTTTTCGCTGTACAATTGCGTTATGGCTTCGATTGGTTAGTAGATAATATTGGAATCCTCTTCCTTGTAGCAATTATATGGATTGTTTCTGTAATTATTGCTTATCGTATTTCAAAATCATTTATAAATCGTTTTTTGTATCGATATGCAATCACAGATAATATGAATATGAAAATCGAGGAAATTTGTAATATATCCTACTTTTCGGGAAATTCAGGCCAAGTTCAGGCTAAAGAACCTGGGGGATCCTATGTCGGAGTTAATCT
This sequence comes from Gammaproteobacteria bacterium, assembly GCA_003233075.1. Taxonomy (GTDB): domain Bacteria; phylum Pseudomonadota; class Gammaproteobacteria; order SZUA-21; family SZUA-21; genus SZUA-41. The sequence continues at coordinate 17,937 of QIKQ01000100.1, read as the reverse complement.
TAATGAAGTAAATTTTAAAAAAATTGTTAATTATATTTCAAAGAGAAATAAAGAAGTTAATATTGTAAATTCAGATAAGCAAGGAAACTAATATTATGTAGGGTTTTAAAACTTAAAGTAAAGAGGATCCGCGTCTAGCATTGTAATAACTTTTTACGTTTGTATTGCCGTCACTAGAGAGTCAGTTCCGGAGAGAAATTTTTTGCAGCAACGGACACTAACACACAAGCTTTCTATCTTCTTAGGGTCGAAACTACCATTGCTGTATAATGGCGTAAGCGAGAGTGTGGGGGAATAAAATATCTTAGACGTGTGTTTTTGGTCTAAAAAAAGACGTTTTAAGCAATAATTTATCCTACCTAACGGCACGATGGACTATAATAATAGCTTTCCTTGGGCGACCCTAATTTATTTTATAGATTAATCGTAAGCTAATGGATAATTCAAAACCTCGCGAGCAATTACTTGAAATTTATGCCGCTGCATTATCTGCAGTTAATGGCGAAACCGTCGTAAAACAATACCTAGAAGAACTCGATTTAGACTCTAAGCAAGATTATTATGTATTGGCGACGGGTAAGGCTGCCGCGGCCATGATGCAAGGTGCTTATCAAGCGATGGCCGATAAAAAAATATCTATTCAAGCCGCTTTGCTCATAACGAAATATGACCATTTAAATATTCAGCCACAAGAAAATCTTGAGAGCGTTGAAGCTGGACACCCAATTCCAGACGCAAATAGTTTGATTGCTGGTGAAAAAGTAGTTGAATTTGTAAACCAAATTCCTAAAGATGCGCATCTTATTGCATTAGTTTCTGGCGGCAGTTCTGCATTAGTTGAAAAATTAAAAAATGGCATAAATCTAGAGCAGTTGCTTGAGCTTAATAAACAGCTTTATACGGCTGGCATTTCAATAGATGTAATGAATGTAATTCGACAAAAAATTTCATCTGTGAAAAATGGGCGGCTACTGCGCCAAATTAATTGTGAGACTCTTACGGTTTTATATTTATCAGATGTTCCAAAAGATGATATCCACGTTATTGGTTCAGGCATGTTTGCTGAGGAAATCATTTATGATGAAATCGATTCTGATGTTAATTTGCCTGCTTGGTATATAGAAATTAATAATTCAAGTGTAGGTCTTGATGTTAATTTTGATCTCGGCAAGCCAAAACAGTTAAAGCAAGTTGTGTTGGCAAATTTAACTCAGGCTAAACAAGCTGCCGCAAAATACGCTCGTAGTTTGGGGTATGAAGTGACGGTAATTGATAGTCTAATTACTGCCGATTATCTAGAATTCAAAAAAATGCTGTTAACTCAATTGAGCTTAAAAACTAATCATATTTTAATCGCCGGGGGCGAGGTGACTATTAAATTACCTGCAAATCCGGGAGAAGGAGGGCGTTGTCAAAGTCTTGCATTAGCGACAGCAATTGAGATTGATAATAGAAAAGGATTCTTTTTTCTGGCCGCCGGAACCGATGGTAGTGATGGTCCTTCATTTGAAACAGGTGCAATTGTTGATTACGAAAGCATTATTCGAGCAAAATTAAGCGAATACCATCAGTTGAATGCACAGGAGAGCTTAAAACAGGCAAATGCAAACGATTTTTTGGCCGCTAGCGGCGATTTAATTTTAACAGGTCCTACTGGTACTAATGTTATGGATCTTTATATTGGTTTAAATTGCAATTAGTAAAACTAACTGGAAAAGGTTAAACTATGCTTATACTTTAATAGATTAACACTATTTAATGTAGCATAAAGGTTTGTGGTATTGACCCTATGAAATTTAATTTAGTTTATGTTTAATTCCAATAATATATTTTTAGTCGCGGAGCAAGTTTTACGCGCAAACAGTATTGATTCAAAAGTCAAATTAAGCCATGAAGCAGTCCGCTTATGGGAAAATCAAATGCTTAATTTGGATGCTTCAATTACATCAAAACGAATGATGCGATTTGATAGCCCGAAACGGCCTTACTTAGTTCATCCCAGTAAACTTCCTAATCGTTCAGTCGCGACGGATGAAGGATTGGCGGCTTTTATTCATGCAATCACACACATTGAATTCAGCGCAATTAATCTAGCCTGGGATGCTATTTATCGGTATCGTAATTTACCTAGTTCTTATTATCGCGATTGGGTGAAAGTGGCAAAAGAAGAAACCAATCACTTTCAAATACTAAATCAGCGTTTAAACGAATTGAATCACACTTATGGAGACTTTGATGCTCATTCGGGTTTATGGGACATGGCTGAGAAAACTGCGCATAATTTCTTGCATCGTATGGCAGTTATTCCCCGTGGCCTTGAGGCACGTGGATTAGATGTTACACCTGCATTGATTAATCGCTTGCGCAGTGTAGGTGAGCAACGTACAGTGGGCATTCTCAATCTAATTTTAGAGGACGAGATTGGACATGTCGCAATCGGGGATAGATGGTTTAGGTATGCTTGTGATAAACAAGGATGCAATCCTGAGTCGAGCTATCGTGAGATAGTTGGTAGTTATACCCGAAGCCATATCAAGGGGCCTTTTAATGTTGAAGCACGAATAAAAGCAGGCTTTAGCAGGCAAGAGTTAGAAGAGCTAGATAGTTCCCTAAATTAATAAACATAGAGCGACCAAAATTATGAAAACAGCATTCGCCTTGTTAGTACTTTCAATATTTGTTGTATCCTGCGGTAAGTCCAGTGATTCAGATAAAAATAAAAAAGATACAGCCGCTAGCAAATCCAAGTCTACCCAACTTATATCTGAAATGGCAATATACCAGGAAGAAGAGAAGGGAGTAGAGAAGCCATACACAACTCGTTTTATTGCCAATTCCCAGTATTTAAGAATTGACGAAGGAACAAATAAAAGTAGCTATGTATTGTTCGACCGGGCGGACAAAATTGTTTACAGTGTTGTTCATGACCAAGGCACGATAATGATGATTACGTCAAAACCTGTTATTGGTAAACTTCCCAAAGAGATTAAAATCGACATTCAAAAAGTAATTGACGTAAAAACTCCTAAAATTGCTGGGCGTCAAACCATGCAGTTTAAGCATTTAGCGAATAGTAAAGAATGTGTGACCTATATTGTTGTGCCAAATACTTTAGGCCAAGTGGTTAGTGCGATCAGGGAGTATCGTTCAGTTTTGGCTGGGCAGCATGCTCTTAATATAACTAAAACGCCTAAAGATTTACGTGATGATTGTTTTACCGCATTTAATATATATAAACATTCTGCACATCTTAAACATGGCTTAGTTGTTAGTGAGTGGAGTAAAAAAAAGAAGAAGCAATTAATCGATTATAAGCAGGATGCGCAGGTCGATCGTTCTTTATTTGAGTTGCCTAGTAATTACAAGCGATTCAAAACCTCGAACTAAAGTTGAATACTCGTTAATTTTATTCAAGTAGTTGAGCAATTATCTAGCTCAGTTTTAAGTGTTATCCTTAGATTTAGTTTTTATTGTCACACTTAGTTAAAGCGTATGGAAACAGTTTTATCGTATTTTAAGTTTGATTTGTATACGATTATATGGAGATTTAGTTGTTATGAAGAAAAATAATATAATTCAATTTTTTACGTTTATTATTGTGATTAGTCTTTACGCTTGTTCCGGCTCAGGTTTTAATAGTCCCGAAGCAGTTGGAGATCAGATAGTGTCAGGTTTAAAGGCTAAAAGTGTAGTTGTCGCACTGAAGAGTGTAGTCACAAAATCCGACGTGGAATATATGATGGAAAAATCAGGATTCCCCAAAACTTTAATGACTGTCGCTAAATCAGAAGCAGAACGTATGCAGCGTAATTTTAAAAATAATATGGATCGTCAATTAAAAGAATCAGATAAACTTGGCATAGATTGGAATAAAGTAAAATTGTCTGGCTGGAAAAAAAGTAAGTCTTATACGAAACAAGGTCTCACCAAAATAGATAAGATAGTATCCGAATTTTCTCATCAAAATAATAGATATCGCCTAACAATTAGTGATATTATGAAGGCAGAGAATGGCTGGGTATTTGAAAATGGTGCAGTATATTTGCACAAAATCTCCAAATAGTTTTCTTTTTTATAGTTTTAGCCCTTCCTGTTTTCACATTAAACCTGTTTTTACATTAAATAAGTAGCATCATAAAATTCATTTTCATATTATTTTCATTATGGGAGTAAGGCTTAGCAATGCCTGTGTATGCAAGTGTGATATAATGACAGCAAAATTAGCATAAAGTTTTGATTACAATAGTAGACGATTTTAAGATTTAAACTTTATCGTTCTAGAATTCAGAAATTAGTAAAAGTAGGCAAGTGATAGCGATGGATGACATAGAACTCTTTAATAGTGCAAAAGAATGTATTGAGCAAGGTCAAACATTTGAGGCTAGTCAATACCTTCTGTCTTTAATAGAGCAATATCCAGATTCAAAATATTTTTCTACCGCGAAAAGGTTAATTTCTTCTATTGATGCAGTTCAGCGAGGGTCCAGTTGGAGTTGGTCAGACTCTTTAGTAAGCTTTACATTGGCTATATTATCAATATTGTTTTCACTCGCTTCAAATAATTGGACTCTTTGGAGTTTGCTTAGTATTCCTGCCTTGTTATACGGCATTAGAGCTTTGTCGAAGCAGTTTAGAAGCAAAGTACAACTGGGCGGTTATAGCGTTGTAATTGCTGGCTTGTGTTTATCAATTTCTCATATAGTGCTTATCATTTTTGAATTAATAGTCAATTCTCCAATCTTGGCGGCAACGTTGAGTTGTGTTCTAGTATTAAATTTAATAATTGATATTAAGTCAACTCTCGGTACTAGGAATGAAAACTATTCATTCAACTATAATTGGCTCTACCTATTGTTAGGGTATTCAATAGTGTTTTTTGGAATTATGGGTCTGGGGCTTGCGTATAGGGATAGTGGTTTTCTTATGCTACCAAGCATTGCTATAATCTTGGCAGGATCATTAACAATTTTTCGTTCGCGTCGAGTTGTACTTACAATAGAGCAAAACGGCTTTAGCTATCGTCCTAAATTACATTCGGCGGCGATCAATGTGAAACATAAAGACATATCCTTAATAGAATTTTATTCGAAAACTATTTATTTGCAGTCCCATAATAATCAACAATTGACTTTGCATTTACGTCATATCAAAAAATCAGATCGTCATTCGGTCTTGTATCATTTTAGCATTTTGAAAAGTTCACTTTAATAGTGTCAGTCGATTTTCTCGTAAGTAATAATTGAATTATCTATTATGCGTCAAATTATTTCGCACGATTTTTCTTTTTTAAAAGCGCAATTGCTTTCATGATGTCACGCCAGCTTAAGATGCCAACTGCTGAATTGTTGGAATCTACAATAGGAATGCATGATACCTTGTGAGTATTAAATACATCCACCGCCTCATATATGTCTGATAATGGAGACAAAGTAACTGGCTCCCTAGTCATTATTTCTTTCACAGTGTTTTCGAGGGTCGCGGCATCTCGATAGGATTCAACCATGGTGCCGAGAAAGGGACTGACCGATTTAAGTAAATCACGGTCAGATATTACTCCTATCAATTTACCGGAATCGACAACGAGTAAATGATGGAAGCTATTTTCATCAAATATTTTTCTAACGGTTTCAAGAGTATCGTCGGCAGAAACCGATACTATATTGGAGCTCATAATTTTTTGAATGCTCATTTCAAGTTCTCAATTGGATAGTTTTGCTAGTTTTATACAAGTCTTTGATATTTAAAATTACTTAAATTACTTCTTCAAGTTAAGTGAGTGCAGTTTAATTAAGCGACTAATATTCTTAAAGCTTGTTAATTACTACTTTACTCTAGTGTTTATGTAGACATGTTTAGTGCCAATAATGGGGATTATTTTAAGTATAGTGAAAATATTTCTAGAAATTATAATTCACTATTATTTTTCAGGTATTAACAAGGTAATTTATTCGAATAAATATTGAGCTGCTCTAATTCATCAAGAATTGATTTGTTTGGCTATAAAAACTAGTTTAAAACTTCCGACCTAAATCGTTTTTCTAATAAGGCCTGTAATTCTTCGTATGTTGATTCTTTGCTTTGCTGTTCCCAATCTGCAAATAGACTCAACTTTCCGTCAAATAGCTCAATATACTTGATATCCTTTTCACTTAGATCTTTAATTTCGATACTTGAAAATCTCGCTTTTATTTTTTGCGCGACGGATTCGTCATACTTACAAATATATTCCAAAATATAATAAACAGAATCAATAATATTATACTGAATTTGAGATAATGATACTTCATTATCAAAGCTTTGCCAGTCTATATCGATTTCAATATCAGTTGAAATAAGTTGTTTAAATTTATTTTTATATTCCGGGATGCAGGCCTCAATTAAGTTTGATTTGCATCCTGTTTGTACTACTTCAGCCAATAATTTTTTATTAATTTCCATGAAATTATGTACCAATTACTCAGGATGAGTGTCGGTGTTTTTTCCAGCTTGGCCGAATTCACTTTCTAATAGGCCTTGCAGTTGACCAAAAATGGTCTCGTCCTTTTCGTGACTTTGCCAATCGGCGTGAAAAGATAATTTTCCATTGAGTAAAGTTATTTGTGTTTCGTCAATCGAATTAATGTCTTTGATCTCGAGAATTGAAAAATTATTCCTTATTTTTTCCTTTGCATAATTTAACTCATCGTCCTGAATAATTTGGCTTAATATGTATTCGACCCAATAGATTGAAACTCTTTTTGCTTCATAAATTGATTCTTCATTGTCGAAGCTGGGCCAATCGATAATTATATTAATGTCACGGTCAAATAGAATTTTAAATTTTTCCTTTTTTTCAGGTATTTCTTCTTTAATAAAAGCAGATTTATAACCTGTTTCTAAAACTTCGGCAAGTAAACTTGTATTAATTTTCATGTTTAACCTATTCAGTATTTGTTTCAATATTTGTTCCTATTCAATAATCATAAACCAGTTAATTAGAATGAGTCAACGTTGTAAAAATCCATAACTTATAAAAAGGTTATAATCGCCTTAAGTAATCGGATCGTCTATAGCCATTCCGAGCATAGAGGTTTTATTGCTCTAAAATAATAAATGAAAATCGCATTGTTTCGGGAGCTAACTGGGTAAAGTTCAAGCATATACTTGACGCTGAGTAGAAAAATAGAATACTCTAAATTGAGACTGTGTAAGTAGATCAAAAATAAACAGACAGATAAAAATTAAACGTGGCATGGAGAGTGTTAAAAATGAAATCAACATGGAGATATTGGTTGGCCTTATCACTTGCGTCAATTGGAATATTGACCTTAGTTATGTTTATAGTACAGCCGTCAGCGACCTTAGTTGGTGACATTAAAAATTCACGAGTAGCGGGTCAATACGGAAGCTATTTAGGCGGATTTGTAGGTAGTTTATTTTCTTTAGCTGGTGTTTTTTTATTTTTTGAAGCGCTGATGCGTCAACAAACAGTGTTCGAAAGACAGCAGTTTGAGGCTCGTTATTTTGAGCTACTTAAAATACATTGTAGTAATGTCGACTCCCTACATTTAACGTATCCTAGCTTTGAGCGTGGCATGAAACCTGGTTTTAAAGGTGAAATGAAACCAACCATGGATCACATCGAAAAATCCATGAAGGGCAGAACCTTGTTTAAGTCACTTGTTCATGCTTTCAATATTCGCTACAAGGAAATAATAAAACAATGTTCTGTCAAAAAAAATTGGAATCAATTTAAAAATGGGGAATATGTTACGGTTGTTGAGGTGATTGATATGGCTTTTGCAAACGCCTTTTTAGGTGATCGTTCTCAATTAGCTGGAAACAATAGTAAGTATGAAGTCACTTTTAGAAAACATCTTATGGCTAAGCTTGATAGCGAAAAAGTAGAAGAAATTATAAAGGAAGTAGGAGAAAGTGGTTCGGCTGAGGGTGATTATCGTTTTGGCTTTGAAGCTAATATACAAAATTATTTCGAACATCTATATTATATGATTAATTTTGTCGATTCGCATTCGAGTTTAGGTATTAGCGATAAAAAAGATCTAGTTGAATCAATTCGTGTTCAATTGTCTGTTTATGAATTGGCATCAATTTTCTTATATACAATTTCGCATTTTGGTGGTGAATGGCATAATTCTATTTCTAAAGGCAAAGATCATTTTATTAGCAAATATGGCCTGCTTAAAAACTTGCGAGAAGATTATTTTCCAAGCTACAATTGGCAAGAAATTATGGTTCTCGAAAAATAAATTGTATTTATGTTAGATTGTTTCTATTACACCAGCTCAGCAAACTTAAGTAGGGCATATTGGCAGAAGTAATATGGAGAATAGTATCGAATGATGCCATGTTTAGTAAACGTAAACTATATTGCAATTTTTCGCCTCTATGTGCCCATCGTATTGTCACAGTTAATTGTTATTCTAAATATACTATTAATTTAATTAATGGCTCCAAAAAATGAAATTACAAATAATATTTGGAATAATTGTTATGAGCCAATCCGCATACGCATTGGCACAAGATCAAAAGAATGACTTAAGTCGGCAAGAATTATTTAACTTAGTTTATGCTAACATTAATGCGACTTTTCTGGGAAAATTAGGTAATTACGGTCAATTATGCAAGAAAAAAACGATATCCTGTTTTCTTGAGGCAATGACTTTAGCGCATGCTGAACCTAGTCCTAATATTTGCAGTTCAAAGGAGTTCATAAATAGACGCTTAGAGAAAAGGATTAATCAGGTGAAATATTTTCCATCAAAGCCAAGTTACATTACTTGGCGCGATTCTAATTGTAAGCACATAAATAGCAAACAATTATTAAAAGAGTTAAGTTTATTAGTGGATATCCCTAAAAGCACAGTCAGCTTGATTAAAAGACAAAAACCAAAGCAGCTTCAGTTATGTGAAATATCTTGGGGAGTATTTTCAAAAAACTGTGTTTGGACTAGAAAATTATTTGTATTAATAAAAAAAAGAAATAAGAATGTCGTTCCAAAGAGTTTCTTTACGATTTCTTATCCTTGGCAAACTATGCAGTAGCGAAAATGGGTAAAAATCCAAAATTATTTACTAGATTATTTCTTTGTATTGTTTTTAGCTTTAGTTTGCTTAGTCACGGCAAGACAATGAAAAAGGTAGATACGAATAAATATAATATGCCCTCGATAGCGAAAGTAGTCAGTATTCTCTACAAAAACTATAATTCTAAAATTGAACGCGGTACAAATATGTGGAATTATGGTAAAAATTGTGAATTTGGGACGGTGCGTTGTTTCCTCGAAGGCGTCTCATTACGTCATGCTGAGGCGGGAATGAACCAATGCGATTTAGCTTTATATCGTAAGAATATTAAAAAGACTAAAAGCTGTAATAAATCTGGTTCTATTGATGACTTACATAGTAAAGATTATAACAGTGTTGGTAGTAGTTGCGATTTAATTGAGGTCGAGAGTTTTATTGCAGAAAAATATGGTTTTGAGTCTAGCTCTGATATGTCTAAAGAGTTAAAAATATTGAACAATAAACCTGCTTGGTTGTGTTTTGTGAGCTGGGGAGAAGCTAATGGAGAGTGGCTTTGGAATCGATACCTTTATATGTTATTAAGAGTCAATTCTCATAAGTATATAAAGGGCTCACTATTGATGCATGATTTTGCAATAGGCGGGAAACCAGCTAGATGACCAATTTAAAATGGTCCGGTAGACCAGGATTTACAATTGCGATGTCAATTCAATATCAAGACAATGCTTGTCTCACAAAATCAATTGCTTACAGCGATCAATTTTGACGACACTTCCCTGTGTTGCAGCAACCCCTAAATTATTCAGAGCGTCCTTTAGTGAAAGTTTGATCTTGTTTTAGGGAAGAAATGAAGTTTATTCGAATAGGGCGAATTCAGGGCCTTGTACGCTAACTTTAATGCAAGAACCAGATTCATACCAATCACCAAGTACAAATCTTTGTTTTGTAGCGGCAGTTAGCTTCACTTGATGTTTCGCTTTGCGATGTGTATGTCCGTGAATTAAATAATCGCAGGGCTGCTGGTTCATGACGGTATGGACCGTAGTTTGATCTACGTCCATAATCATTTCTGATTTGTTTAAAGTTTCTAATTTACTTTTTTGACGTAAGTCGGCCGCTATTTTTTTTCTTTCAGTAAGAGGTTTAGATAAAAAGTCTGCCTGCCATTCGTTCGATCTCACTAGTTCTCGAAATTTTTGATATTCCGTGTCTTGAGTACACAAGGTATCACCATGCATCATTAAGTAAGATTTGCCGTATAAATTTTTCAGGCTGGGATCTTCTAAGTATGTACATTTGGCTTGTTTGGCAAATTCGCTTCCAAGTAAGAAATCACGATTACCATGCATAATATAAACATCAGTATTATGGTAGCTTAGTTGCTCTAGCTGTTTAATAATAACCTGGTTGAACGCCGATTCATTATCGTCTCCGACCCAAACTTCAAACAAGTCGCCAAGAATGTAAAGCGCGTCAGCCTGTTGGCAATGAGATTGGCAGAATTGACAGAACAAATCTACGATATTTGTTCTGTCGGGATCGAGGTGCAAATCAGAGATGAATAAACTATATTGGTTCAATAGAATTTGTAAATTAGAATCAAAAATATCTCAGACCTAATTCTCCTCGTTATTATCTGTAGCAGAATCTTCTGGCGGAGCAATCGATTCTATAATTATATCATCTTGCGGTACATTTTCATGACCTGACATAGTTTCAGTTGAAACAGCTGAAATTTCTTTCAGTACATCTTCACCTTCAACTACTTTTCCAAAGACGCAATATCCCCAGCCTTGGCTATTCTCTGCAGTAAAATCTAAGAAGGGATTTTCTGTCGTATTTATAAAGAATTGCGCAGTTGCGGAATGAGGGTCACCTGTGCGAGCCATGGCGATTGTCGCAAAGTGATTTTTTAAACCATTATTTGCTTCATTTTTAACATTTGTTTTAGTCGTTTTTTGTTTTAATCCAGGTTCAAATCCACCACCTTGAATCATAAAATTTGGAATGACACGGTGAAATATTGTGCCGTTGTAGAATCCAGAATCAGCATATTCTTTAAAGTTGGCGACGGTATCGGGCGCCTTTTCAGCATCCAATTCTAAGCGAATTGTACCCAAGGAGGTTTTCATATCAAATAGCATTAGCTATCTCCTGTTAAAAATTTTATTACTTATTTTGATATAAGTAATTAGCGTTAATGAGCAAACTGTCCGTGATTATATATTGAAATAGTATGATTAACTATTACCGATTATAGCTGGCAGATGTTATTTTTGAGATTATTGGTAAACTGGTGTCATTATTCCTCAATGCCAATGATTTTTAGATGATGGTATTAAGACAGCGCATGGCCTGAGCCCACCTTGCTCATTTACAGTCTATAGGGCACTCTAAAAATATAGGATATTTGTGCGCTGGCAAAAAGCGCAGTTTACACGCAGTTTATCGCTGCGCGACCCCGCATTTTAAAAAGTTCGACAACGCCGCCAGCGTGCAAATAAACAATTTTTAGAGGTGCCCTATAAAGTAACTCGCCTGTACAGGCGCTCTATTGATTTAATTTGAGTGAAAATAGTCTATAATTATGCGCTGTTCGGGATTGGCTGAGGTATTAGAGAAAACGCCAATCATACACACAATTTATTTCAAACAGTTTCTAAAAGTACAAATTATGACACAAATAAGCAAAACTCGATTCGCGCCCAGTCCAACAGGGCTAATCCATCTTGGCAATGTACGCACAGCGCTATTTAACTGGTTATGTGCAATTTCTGATCAAGGGGTGTTTTTATTGCGTATTGAGGATACCGACAAAGAACGCAGCAAAAATGAATATGTTGAGGCTTTAAAGCACGATTTAAAATGGTTGGGTCTGGAATGGCAAGAAGGTCCTGATAGCGGCGGTGATGCGGGTCCTTATAATCAGTCAGAGCGAGTCAGCATCTACAATAAGTATTACGCCTTACTCATCGAAAAGGATAATGCTTACCCCTGTTTTTGCAGTCCGCAGGAATTGAGTTTATCCCGAAAAGTCCAGCGATCGGCTGGTAAACCACCAAGGTATGCCGGAACCTGTGCCAGTTTGTCTAAGCAGGAAGTCGAAAAAAAGAAACAACAGGGCTTGCAAGCAACATTGCGTTTTCGAGTTGCCAAGCAAGGGCAGCTTGAATTTAATGACCTTGTTCGTGGTGCGCAACGATTTGCATGTAATGATATTGGTGACTTTATTATTAGACGATCTGATGATTCACCGTCTTTCTTCTTTAGCAATGCCATTGATGATGCCTTAATGGATGTTAGTTTAATTTTACGTGGCGAAGATCATTTAACGAATACACCACGCCAAATAATGATACTAGAGGCTCTCGGTTTACGAGTGCCAGCTTATGGTCATATCTCTTTAATAGTCGGTGATGATGGCACGCCGTTATCGAAACGCCATGGCAGCATGAGTGTTCAAGAGCTTAAAGGTGCTGGTTTTTTACCACTCGCGGTCGTTAATTATCTTGCGCGCTTAGGACATCATTATCCAAATGAGGCCTATATGAGTATGCAGCAATTAGCTCAAGAATTTTCAACTAAGCAACTAGGTAAGGCGCCTGCTCGTTATCAAAAAAGTCAGTTAATTTATTGGCAACACGAAGCGATTATGAACACCAGTGATCAGGATCTTTGGTTATGGATGAAAAATGTTAAAAAAGATGGCTTAGCCTTACATCAGGTTATTTCAGACGATAATGCTATGATATTTTCCCATGCAATTCGAGAAAACGTCACTATGCCAGAAGATGGTCTAAACTGGGCTGCAAATTTATTTAGCCAATCAGGTTTGTACGACGAAAAGGCGAAAAATATTATAGTTGAGGCGGGTGCAGATTTTTTTAGTTCGGCATTAGAAGTATTAAACGAAAATCACGATCAGTTTAAGAGTTTCAGTAATGCCCTCAGTCAAAAGATAAGTCGTAAGGGTAAGCAATTATTTATGCCTTTGCGTGCAGCAATGACTGGCGAGCTACATGCAGATGGTTGGCATACGGATTGGATGCGTGGACCGCAAATGGCAGCGCTTTGGAAATTATTAGGCACAGAGTTAATAAAGCGCCGTTTGGAGTTAGCAGTAAGAATGTAATAAATTATGACGCGGTGAGCTTACTGACGTTTTGTTTTTAAAATGGTAGTCTAGATTCAGCTTGCCCCGCAGCTTGCTGCGGGTACAACCCATTGGGGGTTTCCAAAGGGGGAGAATGGAGTTATCCCCCTTTGGTCGCCCGTGCGAATTCACTTCGCGCGGAGCGAAATCTATTAGGAAAAAATACCCCGTCCGCTTGCGGCGGGGTAGTTTATTTTAATCCTGAGCAGACAGCTTAAATAGATAATATTAGAGAGAACTATGTTAGAAATTTATAACAGTTTGACAAAATCGAAAGAAGAATTTAAGCCAATCGAAGAGGGTAAGATTCGAATGTATGTTTGTGGTATGACGGTTTATGATTATTGTCATATAGGCCACGCGCGCGTATTAGTTGTATTTGATGTCATAGTTCGATATCTAAGGCTGCTTAATTATGAAGTAACTTATGTGAGAAATATTACTGACATTGATGACAAAATAATTGTACGGGCACTCGAGAATAAAGAAGATTTTATGCTTTTAACCGAACGATTCATCAAAGCCATGCATGAAGATTGTGAGGCTCTTAATGTATTGCCACCGGATATCGAACCACGGGCGACAGACTCTATGGCCGACATTATAAGCATGATATCCAAGTTGGAAAAAAATGGATATAGCTATACCGCCAATAATGGCGATGTCTACTATGATGTAAAAAAATTTAAAGAGTATGGGAAATTATCAGGCAGGAAACTTGAAGATCAGATTGCTGGGAAACGTGTTGAAGTGGATGCGGCTAAAAAAAATCCAGAAGATTTTGTTTTATGGAAAATGGCTAAAGTGGATGAACCTAGTTGGGATTCACCGTGGGGCAAGGGTAGGCCGGGATGGCATATAGAGTGTTCAGCAATGTCGACGCAATGCCTAGGTGATCAATTTGATATTCACGGGGGGGGGATGGATTTAAAATTTCCTCACCATGAAAATGAGATCGCACAGACAGAAGCATGTACTGGTAAGACTTCGGTAAACTATTGGATACACAATGGCTTTGTTCAAGTTGATGAGACTAAGATGTCAAAGTCCTTAGGTAATTTTTTTACCGTTCGTGAAGTATTAAAAAATTATAGAGCAGAGGAAATACGTTATTTTATATTAAACAGCCATTATCGTAGTCCGCTAAATTACAGCAGTGATAATTTAGATGCGGCAAAATCGGCTCTGGCCAATATGTATAATACCTTAAGAGGCATTAAGACAGACAAGTTCGATGGCATCTTAAAAAATCGATATTCTGAGCGTTTTGTAAAAGCCATGAATGATGATTTTAATACGGCAGGGGCGATTTCTATCCTTTTCGAAATAACACATGAAATAAATCGATTAAATTCAGGATCGAAAAGTGAAGCTCAGGAGTTAGCGGCTCAGCTAAAATATCTTGCTTCTATTTTGGGCATATTACAGGAAGATCCCGAGGTTTATTTGCAAGGTGGCGTTAATGCTCTGGATGGTCTAGAAACAAAGGAAATAGATAAACTTATTCAACAGAGAATTGAGGCAAGAATTAGTAAGGATTTTAAGGAAGCGGATCGAATTCGCGATGTTTTAACGGCAAAAGGAATCGTCTTGGAGGATAAGGCTGGCGATACGATTTGGCGGAAAGAGTAACGAAGGGTTTAAAAAAAGTAGTCTTTAGGCGTATGGTGCGAATATTTACGGCTAAGTATAAAGTTTTTGCAACTTTTACCGAAAAATAGAGACGAATATTTGAGATTTCTGTGCAGTCGTTTATAGTGATTAGGGATTAAGTGATAATAAGCAGGTGGGATAAAAAATGACATTTCAATTAAAGTTTTTGGCAATAATCATATTTAGTCTTTTCGTTTGTTCGATTAGTTTTGCTGCTAAACCGGACCATATGAAACAAGATAATTCGCATGTAACAAATTGGAATAGATTTGCAAATAATCTGCACGTCTTGCATAAGGAGCTAGTTAAAAATAAACAAGTTAGAATCGAATCCAGTGTGGGTGGTTATGCCGATCAACCTAAATTTTATCAAGAAAAAAAATATTATGATAAATCAAATGGTAAATTAATTAGCATTATTCAAACAGAAATGAAAAAGCCAAATCTTTTGCATGTCGCTGAGATATTTATTAGAGATAAAAATGGTAAGGTGATTCGCGATTACAGTGTGACCTACTTGCCATACGCGCGTAATGCGCCGGTACAAACGCTAATTAATTTACATGGTTATTCTGCGGGCATGCACGGTTTTCGGCAATTTGATGTTTCCGGTGATTTAATCTATGAGAACTGCGTTGGTACTTATAAGGGAAAGAAATACAATATTCGCTTATTCGAGGATGATCTAATTAATGGTGGTCCAGAAATTGACAAAATTATGGCTGCAGGTCCCTATAAGGCATGTTTCAAATCCGTCGGTAATAGTGCTAAGAAATTCATTGAAAATCCACACTAGGGAGCCTCTGATTAATCCCTGAAGCAGGTCTTACTGCGTTAAATCAATTCTCAAAATACTCATTTACTAGCGTGTAAACTCCGTTTTTTTGAATTGATTTGCCTTGTAATTCTCTGCTTGATGAATTAATCAGAGGCACCCTAGAGTTTTAGTGATGGATGGCAGGACAATGCGATTATTTAGTTCTTTTAATGGCAGCCTCTAAAGTATTTTTCATTAGCATGGCAACGGTCATTGGTCCCACTCCTCCTGGAACTGGTGTAACCCAGGTGGCTTGCTCCATCAAGCTGTTTTGATCAATGTCACCCACTAGCTTACCATCTTTGCGGCGATTGATGCCTACGTCTATTACTGTTGCGCCAGGTTTAACCCATGATCCTGGAACTATGCCTGGTTTGCCTACGGCAACAATGAGTATATCCGCTTTGCCTACATGATCTTGTAAATTCTTGGTGAATCGATGGCAAGTTGTTACCGTACAGCCAGCGAGCAGTAATTCCAAGCCCATAGGTCGGCCAACGTGATTTGAAGCACCAACAATGACTGCTTCACGACCGTGGTAACTTTCATTTGTAGAGTCTAGTAGGGCCATGATGCCATAAGGGGTACAGGACCTCAGAGTAGGCATTCTTATCGCGAGCCTGCCAATGTTATAAGGATGAAAGCCATCGACATCTTTATCGGGATGAATTTGTTCTACTATGGTCTGAGAATTAATGTGATCGGGAAGTGGCAATTGCACCAATATGCCATCGATTTTTGCACTCGTATTAAGAGTGTCAATTAAATCAACCAATTCCTGTTCGCTGACGTTTTCATCTAATCTATATTGAGGAGCGTGAAAACCAACTTCTTCGCAGGCTTTATGCTTGTTTTTAACGTAGCTGACAGATGCAGGATCAGAACCGACCAAAATAACGGCTAAACCTGGGGTGCGCGCTTGGGCTTGTGTAAAGTCCAAAACTTGGTTTTTTACTTTTTGGCGAATTTTCGCAGCGATGGCTTTGCCATCAATTAAATTAGCGGTCATTGTTTGCGCATGAAAGGCTGAAAAAGGGGCAATACGTCTTCGCCCTGAGCATTAAAGATCGCGTGCATTCTCTCATTACCTTAGTCTAAGTACAAGTTTTCCAACAATTTGTGCGTATTTCCAACTGAAAATATATATGCCAATTATTAATTGAGCTTGATATAATATTTTTCTAGAAATTATGCGCTAAGGCGTTGACCTTCGGGCCTACACCCAGTATTATCGCGCCCCTATTATCCTATGTATTTGTCGGAAATTAATGTAGTGGACTATATTGGGTCCAATTTTCTAACTCATTATCATTGGAGTATAATTTGGATGACATCGGGGTATAGCGCAGTCTGGTAGCGCGCCTGCTTTGGGAGCAGGATGTCGGGAGTTCGAATCTCTCTACCCCGACCATTAATTGAAAATAGGTTGTCGTGAAGAGACTAACCGGCGTATTTAATATTATTAAAAAAGTTTTTAGTTAAAAGTTGGTTTTTAAAAAATCAGCGTGGTATTTGTTTAATAAAACGCTTCAGCGGTTTTGAACTAGTAATCTAGGTTTAAGCGCCCGTAGCTCATCTGGATAGAGCATCGGCCTTCTAAGCCGAGGGTAGCAGGTTCGAGTCCTGCCGGGCGTACCATTTACGATTTATGGTGAGCGTAGCTCAGTTGGTAGAGCCCCGGATTGTGATTCCGGTCGTCGTGGGTTCGAGCCCCATCGTTCACCCCATTTTTTAAGAGAGTAACCCAAACAGGGCTGTTAGCTCAATTGGCAGAGCAGTGGACTCTTAATATACTGCTTCTTTATTAAGCACTTGTTTTACTTAAGAATATTGTAGTAGCTAGCTTGTAAAGTTGTGTAAAGTTTTAAAGTACTATTTCGGGCTGTTAGCTCAGCTGGTATGAGCATTCGACTCTTAATCGACTGGTCCTCGGTTCGAATCCGAGACAGCCCACCATTAGTTCTGCACCAATCGCTTACTGCGATCAATTTTGACAACACATCTCTGTGGCGCAAGAATCTCTGAATTAATCAAAGGTTGCCTAATTAATAAAAATTCACAAATAGTGATAATGTTAATTTTGGTAAAGATTTGCCTTTTCTGAGCGAAACAATCAATATCGGGCCTTGGAATAAAAGCAGAATATCAATCGTGATTCAAATATATTGCTAATATTTTTAGTTTGCATTACTTAACCCTAGCCCGCTTTTCTCACAGCACTTCGTCGCGAGATGGTTCAAGCGTGTGCTATGACTGGATTTCGCGACCGAGAAATGCGCAGGCATAG
>QIKQ01000381.1 GCA_003233075.1 Gammaproteobacteria bacterium | reverse complement strand
TTGTATTCAAATGCATCTGAGTACATGCGGTCAACAGGCAAGCCGCGTTCGATAAAGAGTTCACGTGCGGTGTTAATCATAATGGGCGGGCCACTCATGTAGAGGTCGTGCTGACTAAGATCTGGATATTGAGCTAAGACCGCTTCATGCACATAACCACTATCGCCACCCCAGTCTTTGGTTTTTTCTTCGGATAACACCGGCGTGTAACGTATGTGTTTAAATTGTTTTTGCCATTGCATAATTTGATTGTGTGCGTAGAGATCAGGTTTTTCGCGTGCACCCCAAAACAAATGGATGGGCCTGATATTAGCAATATGAATCGAGTGTTCGATGATTGCCTTTAAGGGAGCAAAGCCGGTGCCGCCTCCCATTAAAATAATGGGTCGAGTAGAGTTTTCACGTAAGAAAAAAGTGCCTAATGGCATTTCAATGCGCAGAATGTCTTTTAGCTTTAAGTCTTTAAATATGTAATCGGTAAACTCACCGCCATCGACTTGGCGAATGTGTAATTCAATGTTGGTATCATTGTGTGGCGCACTGGCAATTGAAAAACTGCGCCGTTCACCGTCGCCCTGCTGAAAAATATCCAAGTATTGGCCGGCCATAAATTGAATGCGAATATTTTCGGGTAGTTTCAGGCGAACGCGCATGACGTCATGACAAAGTTTTTCTATGCTTATCACTTTGCAAGGTGTGCGTTTTGGTTTTATTGATTGGGTGACGTCGATTTCGGTCGATAGTATTTCACAATCGCTAGTTGGTATAGCGCAGCAATACAAAACTTGATGTTGGGACTCGGCTTTTTCTTTTAAGGCAGGATGGGCTTGTTGGTATTTAACCTCGCCTTTAATCAATACGCCCATACAAGTACCACAGCGACCACTGCGGCAACCATAGTTTAAATGGATACCTTGGCGCAGAGCGGCATCAAGAATGGTTTCATCAGATGTGCAAGAAAATTGTTTTTCGCTGGGTGATAATTTGATGTTAAATGTCATGGGGTGTAACAATTGCCTATAGGCTGCTTTTGTAGCCCGGCTCTTCAGAGCCGGGAAATACTCGTCGCGTTTTAAATCAAATGAAATGTTTGCTTGTATTAAAATTATCCCCGGCTCTGAAGAGCCGGGCTACTAAATTATTAACTAAAGTAGCATGAGCAAGTTTGTTATTGTCGCTAAATTTTTTGCTAAGGTAAACCCTGACAGTATAGGGCTATTGTTTAAAATGATTTTACCTAAATTAAATGTCAAGACCAGAGCTCGCTCTGACTAAAAGCACTATTTTTCAGGCATACTGCGCTTGCTTTTCAGCCACTTGGTAATGGCCTGCCATTGCTCGAGATCATCATACACGGATGATGGCGGCATTTCGTGTATGCCTATACCGCGTTCTGCTGTGCGTACGTAATTTTGCGTGTCTCTGAGTTTGGCGACAAAAGCAAAGTCAAGCCGTTTAAGAAACTTCTCGAGTTGCTGGTAAATCAAGGTATATTCTTTGACTCGATTGGCGACAACGCCAATTCGGACTTGTTTTTTTGTGACCTTGCCAACCAGTAAAATGTTTTGGATAAATTTTGCGACTGCGCGAATATCCATGGGCGAAGGTAAAACAGGAATGATAATAGTTTGCGCTCGGTGGACCAATTTTTGTAATTCTTTGCCGTGAATTCCAGCGGGTGCATCCATAATAAGATAATCAGTATTACGTGGCACGCGGCTAGTACCTTGCCAAGCTTTAACGCCTTTGATTTCTGTATAGTCTTCTGGGCGAACGGTTAACCAATCCATGGAGGAGCCCTGGGGATCGTAGTCTTCAATCACTACCTTGGCTTCTTCTTCATAAGCGTAATAACTTGCCAAGTTAGTGCACAAGGTGCTTTTACCGCAGCCACCCTTGCCGTTCATGATAAGAATTGAACGCATTTAAGCTCTGGCCCACTGCAAAAGTAGGCTTGATACCTTCGTCTTTGAATTTGAAATTATGCAAGCAGGAAACACGAGTCGTTAGGATTGTCCTTGGAAGTTTTAAAAATTATAATCTAGCAAAAGTGTCAAGTCTACTTTTGCTTGCTTATTAAATTAGTTTTAACTCTTCCCAAATGGCGTCTATTCGAGCAACTACCTTCGGGTCTTTTGCAATAGACCGACCCCATTCGCGGTTGGTTTCTCCTGGCCATTTATTGGTAGCATCCATGCCTATTTTAGATCCTAAACCGGAGACTGGCGAGGCGAAATCAAGGTAATCGATCGGTGTATTTTCAATCAATGTGGAATCTCTTACGGGGTCCATTCGCGTGCTAATTGCCCAAATGACTTCTTTCCAGTCTCGAATGTCAATGTCGTCATCAACAATGATAACGAATTTTGTGTACATAAACTGGCGTAAAAACGACCATACACCAAACATAAGACGTTTTGCGTGTCCTGGATATTGTTTTTTGATGCTAACAATTGCAAGTCGATAGGAGCAAGCTTCAGGCGGCAGATAAAAATCGACCACTTCTGGAAATTGTTTTTGAAATATAGGAATAAATACTTCGTTTAGAGCGACTCCAAGCACAGATGGCTCGTCTGGCGGCCGGCCCGTGTAGGTACTGTGGTAAATCGGGTCCTTGCGCTGAGTAATACGCTCGACAGTGAATACTGGAAAATTTTCAACTTCATTGTAGTAACCAGTGTGGTCACCAAAGGGACCTTCTTTGGCGAGGTCGTCTGCGGCAATTGTGCCTTCCAAAACAATTTCAGCCGAAGCGGGTACTTGCAAGTCTGAGCCTATGCATTTGACGACCTCAGTTTTGCTGCCGCGTAATAAGCCAGCAAACGCGTACTCTGAAAGCGTATCTGGAATCGGAGTGACAGCGGCAAGAATAGTCGCGGGATCGGCGCCGAGAGCGACTGCGACTGGAAATTTTTCCCCAGGATGCGCTTCGCACCATTCCTTGAAATCAAGTGCGCCACCGCGATGCGCTAACCAGCGCATGATGACTCGATTTTTGCCAATCACTTGCTGGCGATAAATACCTAAGTTTTGTCGATCTTTATGTGGTCCCTTGGTGACCACGAGTGCCCAGGTAATTAAAGGTCCGGCGTCATCTGGCCAACAAGTCTGAATTGGGTATTTGCTGAGGTCGACATCATCACCTTCGATTAGTGTGTCTTGGCATGCAGCAGACTTAACTTGTTTGGGTGACATGTTTAAGATTTGTTTGAAGATGGGTAACTTCTGCCAAGCATCACGCATGCCTTTTGGTGGTTCGGGTTCTTTTAGCATGGCTAACAATTTTCCAATTTCACGCAATGCTTCTACCGAATCGGCGCCCATACCGAGTGCGACTCGTTTAGGCGTGCCAAACAAGTTACCTAGTACAGGTATATCAAAGCCTTTAGGGTTCTCAAATAATATCGCTGGTCCTTCGGCCTGCAGAGTGCGATCACAAACTTCTGTCATTTCTAAATTCGGGTCGACCTCAAGCTGGACTCGTTTAAGTTCGCCTAATGACTCTAGTTGTTCAATAAAGTCTCGCAGGTCTTTGTATTTCATTAGGTTCAGCCATTGTGGAAGTTGTTAAATTATAGGGCATAGCAGCTTTAATCACAAAGTTACTTTTTTCGTAGCCCGTATGAAGCGTTTGGTCGTTCCCGGCCTTCCATGGCCTCCACGACATAAATCCATCCCTGGATAAATAGAACGCGTAATGCGGGACGAAGTCAGTACTACAATTCAACAGGCCGTTCGCGCGAAGCGCGAACTAGGCCAAGTCCCTAGCTTGCACAAAGTCTATGTCTATCGCGTCTTCACGGGCACTAAGAGTTTTGATTGGATCATGTCAGCGGGGGTGATGACGAGTGCATTGTAGGGTATTTTGTTGCCGTAGCGTTGTCTTATATTGTAATACACAATGGGGTTGTATAGATTAAATGATTTTAATTTTTTCAGTTCACTTATTTTAATTTTGATTGCTCGATGATAGGCTTTCCAAACTAATTCAGAGCAATAGATGCGTTTATCACTCCAGTTAAAGGCAGTATCGTAAGGCTTGCCTAACATTTTTTCGGAGCTGAGACGCAGGCGTTTAAGTTTTGTTGGCGTTAGAATTTGTTTCGCATTTTTAAGCCGCATGACTTTATAAGATGATGGAATGCCGCGTTTTATCCAAGCCCTTAGGGGCGTGTAAGCGACTTTGCTAATTGCTTCCAGGACGTAGGGCTTGCCTTTTCTAAAAAAGATGATGCCCATGTGATTATAGATTGAGTTGGTAGCGAGCTGAATAGCCAAGCTTTGTCTTGAAGTTGAGGACTGGAAAATTAAATCACCGTTTTGTATTGCCTTGATATTTACCAGCTCAGAAGCATGACTGGCTGTAACGAAAATGAGTATCGTTGCTAAGATTAGAGCACGATTAATTGCCGTGGTGGTATTTTTGAGAGTCTGCATTTTTCTATTTTAACAAGAGTTGTATTTTAAGTTGTCAAAGCAGTGTAAAAAATTTGAGTCTGATGACGGAAATAGGCTATATTAGTTGCCACAATATGGCCTATCGATAAAGGAAGGATGCAGTAATGGTTGCGATGAAATTAAGATTGCTTAGCTGCATAGTAGTCGTTTTAGTGGCCGTGCCACTTAGCGCAGCTAAGTATGAAATCAAAATCGTTGCCAATCAACTTGAAACTTCCTCTCGAAAATCCAAACCTTTAGTTAAAATAGTGAGTCAGAGAGTAGGCGACTTAATCGATATTGTCAGTGATGAATGGCATGGCGGAGGTATCACCCTTAAACCTAAAAATGGCCGTTGGCCAAAACGTCTCACAGTTAAACTCCGCACAAGTGATGGCACGGCTTACCGCTCACTTGCGAGTTTTGTAGTGTCGACTGACTTAGATAAAGTGGTTGCTCGCTATAGTCGGCAGAAATTATTTGCCTTTTTGTCCAGAAGTTCTGGTAGTTCAAATTGGGTCGAAATAAAAAAAGTAAGAGTCTCTATGCGCTATGAGACAACTCATATGTCAATTACAGTTCCACAAGAGTTGCTGAATACTAATCCCAAGTTTCTAAAAATTGCTTGGATTTATATGTACTCCTTACAGTAGTGATTAGTGGAGACAAGGCATGCCTCATTGCTGCCCACAAATATCCGTCTACTTAGAAAGCAAAGCCAATATTCAATATATACTGTAGCCCGGCTCTTTAGAGCCGGGGTGGATTTGGGTTCAAGCATGGTCCTAACTTGTCTTATATCTGAGCTTTTATCATTTATGTCCTTGTATACACCACGGTGTAACAATTTGAGTCCACCCCGGCTCTGAAGAGCCGGGCTACAAAGATATTGGGCTACAAAGATTTCGGGCTACAAAAATTTCGAGGTACAATGGTTATGACAAGCCGCTGTGTCGAAGTAGAGCATCAATCTCCGGCTTACGTCCCCGAAAAGCAATAAACAAATCCATGGCATCTTCAGAGCCACCCTTTTCAAGTACATTGCTCAAAAAATTCAATCCAGTGTTACGGTCAAATATGCCTTTCTCTTCAAACAGGGAAAAGGCATCGGCCGATAACACTTCTGCCCATTTGTAACTGTAATAGCCGGCCGCGTATCCACCCGCAAAGATATGCGAAAAGCCATGCTGAAATCGATTGTAGGCGGGCGGTGTAACCACCGCGACTTGCTCTCTTACCTGGTCTAATAATGCCTGTACTTGCTCGATTGAATTTATATTAGGATCGCAGTGCAGCTTAAAATCGAATAGGGAGAATTCCAGTTGGCGTACGGTAAACATCGCGCTTTGAAAGTTTTTTGCTGCAATCATTTTGTTATAGAGCTCTGTAGGCAAAGGCTCATCGGTCTCATAATGGCTAGCAATTAGGTCTAGACCTTCTTTTTCCCAGCACCAATTTTCCATAAATTGACTGGGTAGTTCAACGGCGTCCCAGGAAACTCCAGAAATACCTGCGACGCTGGGGTAATCTACTTTCGTTAATAAATGGTGGAGGCCGTGGCCGCATTCGTGGAATAAAGTTGTGACTTCATTATGAGTCAGCAAGGCTGTTTGCTCACCAATGGCCGGGGTAAAATTACAATTTATAAATGCAACTGGGGTATTCACCCTGCCGTTAAAGTTACTGCGAGTAATGCAGTTGGCCATCCAGGCACCGTCACGCTTATTTTCGCGAGCATGTAAGTCCATATAGAATTGACCGATCAATTCATTCTTATTGTTATGAATATCATAAAAACTTACATCTTTATGCCAAGTCTCAGCTTGGTTGGAAACGCTAATGTGATAACCGTATAATCGATTTATAATTTCAAACAAACCTGTGATTACTTTTGGCAAAGGAAAGTAGGGTTTAAGTTCTTCTTGCGAAATTTGATATTTTTCTTGTTTCAATTTTTCGGAAACATACATGATATCCCATGCATTTAGTTGCTTGATGGCCGCGGAGGATTTGGCAAATTCTGCTAGTTCCTGGTATTCCTTTCGCGCTAGAGGCTGAGTGCGTTGCGCTAAGTCATCTAGAAATTCTAAAACTTGATTGGGGTTTTCCGCCATTTTAGTCGCTAGTGAGCGCTCTGCATAAGTTGAAAAGCCAAGTAGCTTAGCTGCTTTTTGTCTGAGTAAAATGATTGATTCAATCACTGAACTGTTGTTCCATTGTTTTGCGTGAGGTCCTTGGTCTGAGGCTCGGGTTACGAAGGCTTGGTATACTTCTTGGCGCAAAGATTGGCTATCGGCGTAGGTCATTATCGCAAAGTAAGACGGGAAATCTAAAGTAACGAGATAACCATCTAATTCCCTTTGTTCAGCAAGTTGCGCACATAAAGCTAAAGCTGAATCGGGTAATCCAGTCAGATCGCTCATATCGGTAATATGTTTACTCCATGCCGCACCCGCATCCAAGACATTTTCTGAAAACTTGGTTTGCAAACTGACTAATTCTTGTTTTATATTTTTCAATTCTTCTTTTTTGCTTTTTGTTAGGTCAACGCCAGAAAGCTTAAAATCACGCAAAAAATTATTGATTACTTTCTTTTGTGCAAAATCTAATTCGGCAAACTCATTACTTTTTTTTATTTGTTCGATAGCCTGATATAAAGTTTCATTTTGCGAGACTTCCGTTTGAAACTTTGATAGTTTAGGCAAGCTTTGATTATACGCAGTTCTTAATTCTTCATGATCTAATACAGCATTGAGGTGGGATATTGGCGACCAAATTCTTTCGATACGATCATTTATCTTCTCTAATGGGTCTAATAGCGTATTCCAATTATGAACCGTTGTATTAGTAAGCAAAGTAGTCAGTTGATCTTGACTGTCTTTAATTATTTCATCGATTGCAGGCTCAACGTGTTCTGCTTTAATTTTAGAAAAGGGTGGTAATCCTGACATTGTCAGTAAAGGGTTTTCCATTTGACTTAACCTTTCAGGTTTTAATTAACACGCGAAACAAGAAAATATGAATGAGTTTGACGATAAGTTACACCCCTATAGTAGACTAACTCCAGATAGAATTCTAAATGCCATAGATTCTACAGGTCGAGAAACGAATGGTCGCTTACTGGCGTTAAATAGTTACGAAAACCGAGTCTATCAAGTCGGATTAGACGATAATAGTTATATCGTTGTCAAATTTTATCGGCCAGATCGCTGGAGCGACGCGGCGATACATGAGGAGCATGAGTTTACCGATGCTTTAAATGAGCAGGAAGTGCCAGTCCTAACGCCTCTGCGTGATAAGAATAATAAGAGTTTGCTTGAGTTTGAAGGTTTTCGTTTTGCTGTTTATCGACGCTGCGGCGGCCATGCACCCGATCTTAATTTTGTCGAAAATCGAATATGGTTCGGCCGTTTGTTGGCGCGAATACACGCGGTCGGTGCGCTGACTTCTTTTGAGCACAGACCAAGTATTAGTATTCAAGAGTTTGGTCTCGACGCCAGTGAATTTTTATTGGAAAATCAATTTTTACCAATGGAATATGAGTCGTCGTATCGGGCTATTAGCCGAGATTTAATTCCATTAATTGAAAATCGATTTAAATTGGCTGGCGAATATAGATCAATACGACTGCACGGTGATTGTCATGCGGGCAATGTTTTGTGGACTGACGCCGGACCCCATTTTGTTGATTTTGATGATTCACGTATGGGGCCAATTATACAAGATTTTTGGATGTTACTGCCGAGTGAGCAAGCTGAATTAAATCGATATCTGGAAGATCTGCTTGAAGGCTACAATGAGTTTTATGATTTTGATTATCGTCAATTACATTTAATTGAAGCCTTACGCACCTTGCGTATTATGCATTACAGCGCATGGCTGGCAAGAAGGTGGTCTGATCCGGCATTTCCTGCCAACTTCCCTTGGTTCAACACGCCAAGTTATTGGGAAGAGCATTTACTCTCCCTCAAAGAACAACTCGCCTTATTACAAGAGGCTAGTAGCGAATTTTTGTAAGCGACATTGCTTTGACGTTCAAATAACCCATAAAATCTTGCCTGGTCAACAACTTGCATTACACATTCTGTAGATGATTATTTATGAGCAGTATTATAAGGGAGAGTGTTATGTCGTACGCAGTTGTTATAAATTTGGATTACACTTCATTCCATTTTGAAGATTGCAATTTTGTTTGGAATGCTATTAAAGAGAATATGATGGAAGCTGGATTTGTTTTAGATAAACGATTGCTAGTTTCAAAGGGAGAAGAAGAGCAGGTTTGTCGAACAGCACGAGATGTTATTGATGATTTAAATCGTAGCAAAGAGCTAAAGGGCATTGATATTTACTCATATCTTAAAGAGTTTTATGCCTATGATCATTCTGATGCTGTGAATTTATTGTTGCCAGAGAAAAACGCTATTCTATTGGAAATTCAATAAATTGTTTAACTGACATTGAAGTAGTTAAAAATAGTTTTTATATTAATTTGTCAGAAATTAGCTTAAAAAACTTAGCTAATTCGTATATTAATAACTGCTAATGCCAATATGAGTTTCACAAGAAATTTAAGGTTATTTAAAGGATTTTGATGAGTTTATTAAAAAAATATTTAGCAATTAATTGCTATTAAGATCAATGTGTTAAATGCATATCATGCTATTTCTGCAAGTTGCTCTCTTGCAAAAAGAGTGTAAAGAGGATATTTTGTACTCAGCTTTAATAAGCAATTTGTGGGAACTAATAAAAAAGCGTACAGCGCGATAATTTATCGCATTTAGACTTACTGTAAAGATCAACTTATAAAAACTAATTAAATTAGCTAAAGTTTGATTTGCTTCGGCCTGATATTTCATATGTATTTTTGTGATTTGTCAACGTCGAGTGGTTTGTTTGAAATATAGAAACTTTTAATTTAAGCCCACGCATAATCACTTACAAATACAATCTTGATGGAGTCGTAAACATGAAATCAATCTCTTCACTAAGTATGGCATTAGTTGCCTCTTTAGTTCTTTTTTCTTTCACAGCATCTGCTGCAGATAAAGCAAACAACGGTTACAACAAACAAAAAGTTGTATACCATGTTAACAATCTTCAAACTGCAAAAGGCGCTTTACGTAACGTAAAAAATCACTTAAACGCTTTAGGCGAAAAGAATGTTGAAATTCGCGTTGTAACTCATTCAAGTGGTGCATTTGCATTAGTTGAAGGTTCTAAAGATAAGAAAGGTAATTCTTTCGGTGATCAAGTTGCTTCATTAGCAAATCGCGGTGTTAAGTTCTACATTTGCAAAAACACAATCCGTGGTAAGAAAATCAAAAAATCTAAAATCAATATGAATGCTAAGGAAGTTCCATCTGGCGTTGCTGAAGTTGCTCATTTACAACAACAGAATTTCCTATATATCAAGCCTTAAAGTTTGATTTTATAGTAATTGTATTAGGAGTCGGGTTGCTTGCAACCCGGCTTTTTTAGTTTTAAAATCATTGTTTTAATTCGTAAGCTAAAATCTAAACTTATTAAGCAAAACCTATGGCGTCCAAAGAAGTAATGCTCAATTTCAGTAGTACACCTGGATGTCGAGAGCGACATCTAATTCGAAAAAATAGTAATCCTCTATTTTCTAACAGCCAGTTAGAGCTAACTCAAGAATTTGTAGATGAAGCTCGGCAACAAGATCTAGAAGAATATAATCAGTTCTTAGATGATTTTAATAATCTAATACAGGAAGTAAGTCAGCTCGAAGAAAGAATTGAGACTGAAATAATACTAGAATTTAAAGAGCGTATTGATCGCATGCATGACCAGTGTGTTGGTTTTGGACGGGATGTCTCCATTTACTTGCAAGCACTCTCTAAGTTATACGAAACAATTATGAATACTATTCGAATTGGCGCGGCAAATGATACACTGGCAATTTCGGAGCTGAATAAAGAGCAAGAAGCAAGAAAACTACATTTAGAAATAATAAATTATACACTCGTTAGCGATTTAATTAGAGCTGATTCGCCAATTGAAGAAAACGAATTAGTGGCAAGTTTGCTGAGCGACTCTGCAGAATCGGTGCAAGTGGTGATGAGTTTATTCGATTCGCCACAGCGAGAATTAATTAAAGCTGAAGCAGCACGTTTAGTGGCGGCGTTAAAATCGAGCGACGAATTCTCGACTAGTATTCAGCAAGCCTATGAAGCTGTATCTGCCTTTAAATTATAATTTTGTATATTGGTTTGCTTATCCTAATCTGATTAGATAGATGCAGTTGATTGGTCGTTGGCAAATCCTTGTTCAAGTTCTTGCGGCTCCGCGCTTCTTACATCTTTAACTTCAACTACAAACTTAAGCCTTTTGCCAGCAAAGGGATGGTTGCCATCGACAGTGATTTGGTCATCTTCGACTTTGATAACGGTGAACTCCATTCGATTGCCGTCTTCTGTCTCACCTTCGAGTTTCGCCCAGAGCTCGTTTGCTTCTGGTGGGAATTGACTGGCATAATCTGTCACGACTAATTCTGGGTTATAAATCCCAAAGGCTTGATCGATTTCAAGTACAACTTCAGTCTTTGAGCCAGGAACTAAGCCTTCAATCTCAGACTGCAAAGTAATCAGACGGTTTTCGTAGCCGCCGTGCAAATAACTTAGATTTTCACGGTATTCTAGAAGTTCGTCATTTTCTGCGTTAAAAATAGCATAGGTCAATGTAACCACCCGGTCATTGGCAACTTTTAAAGGGACCTTATTTGCAAAATTGATGATTTTTGAACTCATAATTAATAATAATACCTAAGTAAGTAAAATGGTAGATATTAGTTTAATTATTTAGCTGCGGTATGAAAATTTTGATTCCAAAATTTATACTTTAATTTACAATAAAGTCGCATAAGTCGTCGTGGCTAAAAAGCGCTTGGCGAACAAAGTATAAGCTCAAATACGACTTTTTCAGGGACAATGAATTAGGATTTTCGTAGACCTGTGTATATTTCATAACGAGTCGTTTTCCCCTTGATGACCCCGCTGGGTTTGGGTGTCGAATTGAGTGGTGCGTAATTTGGCCTTTTAAGCACAATTCGTTTTACCGGGCAGGCTAAAGCAGCACTTAATAGCTCTTGCCAGCCTGGATTTTGCCCAGTGTCATATTGATCACTATAGTAATCAGATAAGATTCTTAGAAACTGCGATTCCTTTTTTACTTTTGCTGATTTGTCTTTTATTGGATACATGGGGTCAAGGTAGATAGCGTCAATATTTTCTGTATTAGACTTAATTTTAAAAAACTCCATACAATTATTTTCTTGATAGTGCATACGATTAATTATTTCGAGTGATTTTTTTTCTAGCTGAGTACTCGCTTGCGCTCGACTTAATGAATTAGAGGTAATTGCTGCGGTAATTGGATTTTTTTCCAAAAGGGTAACATGAGCGCCTGAGGCTGCAATGACATAACCGTCACGTCCAAAACCTGCGCAAGCATCAATGATGCGGCAATCACAATTTATTTTTAGCCCGAGGGCCTTAACAAGTGCGCGATGATGAGCCCGATTATTTGAGGTCTTGTATACAAGCTCACCTTGCTCAAAGCTTAGGTCAAGTCGAATCGGTTTTTGACCGCTTTGATGATTTAATAAGTCCATGTGAACATAGGGGCTAGAATCATGATGACTAATCATGAGCACTAACTTATTACCGTATGGATTATTTATACTGGAATCAGCTGCTTGGGAATAAGTGACGCACAGTTTTTGTGCAAGCATCTCGCTAGTATTGCGCAATATATCCAGTGACTTGGTATTGCCTTGATATTGAATTTCGAAGTGTATGCTCAAATTATTGGACCCAAAAAAATAAGTGCGTATTTGTTGAAAAAATCGATTTATTCTAAACATAATTTAATATATGAGCTAGATTTATAGTGTGGTCAAGAGTTTGGTTTTGTCTTAGTAGTCTGTGCGCTAGCCCGCATTTCTCACAGCCCGTCTACTGCGACG
>QIKQ01000168.1 GCA_003233075.1 Gammaproteobacteria bacterium | reverse complement strand
GCAGTCCGTGCGGGTGCCGATGCCTGTGAACGTGTGGGTGATGGCCTGGTTTCAGCCCACATTATTGCGCGTGTGCATGGTGAAGTAGAAAGCATACTGTCTAACTCTGTCGAAGGCTAAGGTAGAAACCTGAAATTAATCAATACTCTAGGAGAAATAGAATGAGTGATATACCTGGAATTGCATTAGGCATGATCGAGACCCGTGGTCTGGTTCCTGCCATTGAAGCGGCTGATGCCATGACCAAAGCGGCCGAAGTCAGGCTGGTTGGCCGTCAATTTGTGGGTGGCGGTTACGTTACTGTCATGGTACGTGGTGAAACCGGTGCAGTTAACGCAGCAGTCCGTGCGGGTGCCGATGCCTGATGCCTGTGAACGTGTGGGTGATGGCCTGGTTTCAGCCCACATTATTGCGCGTGTGCATGGTGAAGTAGAAAACATACTGCCTAACGCTGTCGAAGGCTAAGGTAGAACCTAAAATTAATAAATAGTCTGGAGAATATAGAATGAGTGATATATCTGGAGTTGCATTAGGCATGATCGAGACCCGTGGTCTGGTTCCTGCCATTGAAGCGGCTGATGCCATGACCAAAGCGGCCGAAGTTCGACTGGTCGGCCGTCAGTTTGTAGGTGGCGGTTACGTTACTGTACTGGTGCGTGGCGAAACCGGTGCAGTCAACGCAGCGGTACGTGCGGGCGCCGATGCCTGTGAACGTGTGGGTGAATGCCTGTGAACGTGTGGGTGATGGCCTGGTTTCAGCCCACATTATTGCGCGTGTGCATGGTGAAGTAGAAAACATACTGCCTAACGCTGTAGATGATGCTATTGAAGTCAGCTAATTATCTGAAAAAATATATGGCACTATTATCTCTGTTATTAAGGTGATAGGTGCTATAGAGTGTTTTTAAGACGATCATGCGAATGGATCCAAAACTGACAGGTTACCTATTTCGTGCTTTGAATCATGAAATGGCGGCTGTGCGACAATATCTTACTCAGTCCACGCTATGTGAAATGTGGGGTCTGAATGAAGCTGCAGACAAGTTGCGAGGCGAGTCTGAGGAGGAGCTGGCGCATGCACAGCGGCTGATCCGGCACATGCTAAGTCTGGGGTTGTTGCCCAACGGAGCACAGCTTCCAGCGGTTCGATCAGGTCGAAGCCTGAGAGAAATGTTGATAGCGGACTGGCATCTGGAAGTAGATGCTATTCGCCTGTACACCGAGATGAGTCGATATAGCACACGTATACGTGATGATGCAGCCTGTCGTCTGTTTACTGATCTATTGCAGGAAGAACGCCAACATCTGGAAGCGTTGGAGTTATGGCTGGCTACCCTGGGAACCAAGGAGTCCAGCCATGGCTGAAAAACAACAGCAGACTGACAGTGCCTGGAAAGTACAAAAGCGGTTACAGCTTATCTCCCGGCGTTTCGATTTTTTGGACTATGATCAAACGCGGACTTTCCTTGATCGATTAGAGGAACTATCGGAAAGTGAAAATTATTACCCTGATCTGACTTTCAGCCGGACACATGTGAATGTGTCTATAAAAGCGCGAGATGAAACGCTTGCACAGGTCGATTTTGATTTTTCAGAAAAAGTTGATGTGTTGACCAGCCAGGATTTGATTGGGCCAAACGATGGATAATACACAATTTGCAGTGGCTAATCTCAAGGGTGGTTGTGGTAAATCCACCCTGGCTATCAATCTTGCCGCTGGTCTGGCTGCGAGGGACAACACGATTTTGCTGGATGCTGATCCACAGGGAACGCTGGAACACTGGATTAATCATGAAGAAATAAAGGGCATGCCGCGTGTTTTGGCGACCAACTCTGACTTATCAGAGAAGATAAGCTGGGCGAGTGCTGACCACCGGTTTGTGGTAGTGGATTGCCCGCCGGCACTGGGAAGCGGTTACACTGAGACCGCACTGGAAATGGTGGATATCCTGTTAATCCCTGTTTTACCTTCACCGCCTGATCTTTGGAGTAGTGTCCACATGGTGGAGGCTGTGCAGCAAGCGCGCAAGATCAACCCTGGGTTACGCGCTTATTTTGTACGCAACCAGGTTGAAACTAGGAGCGCCCTCTCTGATGCCATGCGTCAGGCACTTCTGTCCTGTGGTCTGCCCGCACTTAAAAATACACTGGGGCGACGTGCTGCCTATCGTTGGGCAGCATTGGAAGGCATCAGTGTTTACCAGTTTGGTGCGCGTGGAAAGAAGGCTGTTAGTGACATCGAATCCATAATTGAAGAGGTTTTAAATCATGACTAAACTTGAAGACAAAC
This sequence comes from Gammaproteobacteria bacterium, assembly GCA_003233075.1. Taxonomy (GTDB): domain Bacteria; phylum Pseudomonadota; class Gammaproteobacteria; order SZUA-21; family SZUA-21; genus SZUA-41. The sequence continues at coordinate 10,888 of QIKQ01000168.1, read as the reverse complement.
TCATTGCCAGTATTAAAAAAACCGAGCAAAACATGCCTGAGATGGAAACTAATCAAGCGAATAAAGCACAAACGGTCGTAAGCGAATCGCCAGCAAGTTCAAAAAAAGAGGCCAGTGCAAAAACTGAAGCCAAGCAGAAACCCAAATCCAGCCTGAAGAAAAAGCAAGCCAGACAGAAACCCAAATCCAGCCTGAAGAAAAAGCAAGCCAGTGTGGTCACAAGCCATTCAATTTTGCATCCACAACGAATCTGGCCCGATTAAATACACAGGATTTGCTCCTGGAACATAAGGTGATTTTTGGCTATTCAACTAACAGAATATCAGGACTTATTAGAAGACCTGGGCGAACAGGCGGGCGAAGTACTGGAGGCAACCTGGCATGAGGCAGTGCGGGTATTCAGTCCGCGCGGTCTGCAAGCCTACCTGGAAGGTGCGGCTGGGCTAAAGTCTCTTGGCCGCGGCACCGACCTTGTCATATCTTTTATAGAAAGTGCGCATCTGGTTGCCAAAGAGATTGGTGAACAGGCCGTTCCTGAGCTTCTTTCCACCGCTATCAAGATGTACTCCAGAACCAGTGCCGAAGTGTTATCACTGGTATTTTCCACCGCATCTACCGCTGCAAACCGCTTAGGTGAGCTGGATTTATTTAAAGCCTACCTGAGCCTGCTAGACAACCTGGTTGGAAAAGCGCCACGTGCGGTACGTCCATTTCTTGAAAACCTGAATGTGTTATTAGGACAGCTAACCCTGGGTGGTTTGCGCCGCTGGATTGCATGGGGTATATCCGCCTATCGTAATGATTTTGCAGCTCAGGCGGACTATTTCAGCCTTAATAGTGAGCAGGCCAAAGCGGTATTGCAGCAAGAACAGCGTGGCGTGCTGTTCGTCAATATACAGCGCCGCCTGAATATGTATCTACGTTCTTTGTGGGGGCGTGATTTTTTTCTACGCTCTACCTCCGGCGATTTTGAAACCCGTGAAGGCTATCGTCCCTACATAGAGCATTATTTCATTCACCTGCCGGATGCGTTTGACGACTATACGCCAGACGACGCAGAGGCAGTTTCTGGTATGGATGTCTATCGCGCCAGTGCAGCGCATGCCGCTGCTCATATCGTGTTTTCTCATTACGACACACAGGCTGACGATTTAAGCAATTTGCAAAAACTCATGATTGGAGTCATCGAGGATGCGCGTGTCGAAGCCCTTGTCGTACGCAGCTTTCCCGGCATGAAACAATTGTGGATAAATTTACTGCCTGCGGATACCGCGCCGAATGAAGGTCTGCAACCCATACTGGATCGTCTGGCACGCGCCCTGTTGGATGAAGACTATATAGATAGTCACCCATTGGTCACACAGGCGCGTGATGCCATGGCATCAGCTAATGATCGTCTGCAAGAACCCGAGCTGGCACGCGAAGTTGGACTAAATCTTGCCGAGCAGGTCATCGCACAGGGTATACCGCTCAACACAAGAACCGATCAATACAGCAGCCCCTATCGGGACGATAACCGCTGCCTGTGGCAATCGCCCGATTTTGTTGAAGCAGGACATGAATTACTGCCTGGCGAAAGCCAGCAGGTACGCAAGTATGTCAGTATCATGGAGATGATTAATGAAGTAGAAGTCGAGAGCGCAGGCGATGATGCAGAGGAAATCTGGGTACTGGAAACCGAACTGTTTCCTTATGAAGATGAAGGGGTTTCTTACAATGAGATGGAAGGGAAGGAACCCATTTCATCGCCCATTCATTACCACGAATGGGATTACCAGACCCAACTGGAGCGCCCTAACTGGGTCACATTACTGGAAAAACGCCCGAAAATGGGCAATCCCGATGATATTGAAGCAATACTGGAGCGCCATAAACCCCTGGTGCGTCGCCTCAAATCGCTGATTGAAGCAGTGCAGCCCCAGGGCGTGATACGGCAGCGTAAAGTTGAAGATGGTGACGAAATTGATCTAGGCGCGGCCATTGATGCCATGGTGGATATCCGCCGAGGCGTGCAACCGGATCCACGTATTAGCATTCGTACCACACTGCAGGTTCGTGACCTTTCTGTGCTGTTACTCATTGATCTATCCGAGTCGACCAATGACCCGCTGCCAGAGTCAAGGTCAGCCGTATCAACAGTGGACTTAGCAGGAGTAGATTCAGCAGCAGGAGAAGCCACCATTGATGAAGTCACCATACTCGATCTGTCGCGTGAAGCTGCAATCCTGATGGCGGATGCCATGGACAAAATTGGTGATCCTTTTGCTATTCACGGTTTCGACTCAAATGGCCGACACGATGTCGAGTATTATCGCTATAAAGATTTTGATGAACCTTACGATGAAGAAGTAAAAGCGCATCTGGCCGGCATGACGGGGCAATTATCAACCCGGATGGGGGCTGCGATGCGTCATGCCGGCAGCTTGATGATGCAGCATGCTAGCAGTAAAAAAATATTGTTTGTGCTGACCGATGGTGAGCCGGCGGATAATGATGTACAGGATCCGCAATACCTGCGCTTTGACACCAAAAAGGCAGTAGAAGAGCTCGCCCGCAATCACATCAATACCTTTTGTATAACGCTGGATCCCTACGCCGACGAGTACGTTTCCCGCATCTTCGGGGCAAAAAACTTCTTGGTTCTGGATCATGTGTCGCGCTTACCTGAAAAATTGCCTGAGCTGTATCTATCTCTGACCAAATAAGTTAGCGCAAATAAAACAGCCGGGTAAAAACGAATTAAATAATGACGAATATTGAGGACTTTATAGATGATAGATCATAATCAATACCTGATAAGTCAGGAACCCTACTACCACAAGGTTGGCAAAGAAGTAGAACGCTACGAGGCGGCTTATTCAGTGCGTATGCCAGTGATGCTGAAGGGTCCTACCGGCTGTGGTAAGTCCCGCTTTGTAGAATACATGGCGTGGAAGCTGCAAAAGCCGCTGATTACGGTCGCCTGTAACGAGGATATGACGGCATCCGATCTGGTGGGTCGTTTTCTGCTCGATGCCAGTGGCACCAAATGGCAGGATGGCCCGCTCACGGCTGCTGCGCGTATCGGCGCTATCTGCTACCTGGATGAAGTGGTCGAAGCACGGCAGGATACCACCGTGGTCATTCATCCGCTTACCGATCACCGCCGTCAGTTGCCACTGGAGAAAAAAGGCGAACAGGTCGATGCGCATCCCGACTTCCAGATTGTTATTTCCTATAATCCTGGCTACCAGTCAATAATGAAGGATCTGAAACAATCCACCAAACAACGTTTTGGTGCCATGTCCTTTGACTATCCACCTAACGAAATCGAAGTCGAAATTGTTGCTCATGAAACGGGTGTCGATACCCGTACCGCCGAAAAGCTGGTACAGGTAGCACAACGCTCACGTAACCTCAAAGGTCACGGTCTGGACGAAGGTATGTCTACCCGCTTACTGATTTACGCGGGGCAGCTTATCGTCAAAGGCATTAGTCCTGCAGATGCTTGTCAGATGGCACTGGTAGAACCGCTCACGGATGACATGGATATGCGCGACACTCTTGAAGCCGCAGTTAATACCTTTTTTGCTTAGGTTTGAGGCTTCAACCTGGGTTCAATCAAACACTAACAATCGTCGCCTGGAGTGGCTATGCTGTTTGAGTGAAGAACCCCCGGGTTATTCATTAACACTTTTTTTTACGGTTTAAGCTTATGTCACTGGATCCTGTCGTACTCTTTTTTTTGCTTGGCCTGGCTGCTGGTCTGATGCGTGCAGAAATGCGCCTGCCGCCAGCGATTTATGAATTTCTCAGTGTGGTATTACTGCTTGCTATTGGTCTCAAAGGGGGCATTGAGCTGTCCAAGCAGTCATTTGGTGATTTGCTGCCGGACATAGTGACCGTGCTCGCAATGGGTTTTGTGTTGCCGTTAATTGCCTTTCCATTGCTACGCTACGTGGGACGATTCGAGAAAGCGGATGCGGCATCTGTGGCGGCGCATTATGGTTCGGTGAGTGTGGGTACCTACGCAGTGGCTACGGCTTACCTGACTGCGCAGCAAATCACTTTTGAAGAATATATTCCGCTGTTTCTGGTTTTGCTGGAAGTGCCCGCCATTCTTGTCGGCATTATTCTGGTGCGGGGTATTTCCAGTAAAACCAAATGGGGAAAGTTGTCGCATGAAGTGTTCCTGGGCAAAAGTATTGTACTGCTGCTGGGAGGCCTGCTGATCGGCTGGATAGCCGGACCTGAAGGTATTAAACCCATAGGCGGTTTATTCTTTGATCCGTTTAAGGGCGTATTGGCATTGTTTCTACTGGAGATGGGGTTGATTGCGGCAAGCCAGGTGAGCAGTTTACGCCGTTACGGTTTTTTCCTGCTTGGTTTCGGCATTGTTTTTCCGGTTTTTTCTGCGATAATGGGTAGTGGGCTAGGATTGATGCTGGGGCTTTCAATCGGTGGTACGGTTTTGTTGGCAACCCTGGCGGCAAGTGCCTCCTACATTGCGGTACCCGCGGCGATGCGTATTGCATTGCCAGAAGCCAATCCCACCTTGTCGCTCACCGCTTCGCTCGGTGTTACGTTCCCGTTCAACATTATACTAGGTATTCCTCTTTATCATAAATTTACTGAATACCTTTATAACATAGGAGGATAATACAGTGTTTACTCACAGCATTAAGCTGATAACCATCATTACGGAGTCTGCACTGGAGCCCTCCTTAATCGAAGATCTTGAGCAGCTGGGTGCGCACGGTTACACCATTACCAATGCTCGCGGTAAAGGTCACCGGGGAATACGTGATGCCGTATGGTCTACTGATAGCAACATCCGTGTTGAGGTGTTGTGTGAGTCGCAGATGGCCGATGCCATTGCAGGACATCTTATGAAAACCTATTATTCAGATTACGCTATGTTGGTATACCAGAGTGATGTGAAGGTACTGAGACCGAGAAAATTTGCATAAAGTTGCATAAGCAAATGCGGGAAAAGGTGGTGACACGTATGATCCTGGATTCCGCAGTAGAGTTCAACTGATTAATCTAATTAACATAAAATACTCGTATACTGCACTACCCAGCATCTCTTTATTTTTAATGACAGTCGCCAATATTGAACGTGGCAATAATATCTCAATTCTCGACAATATTTTTTGCCTGTCTGGCTAATAAACTTGTAAATCACTGAGGATATATTCAATGCTCATAATTATAGTAAGGTAATATTAGTCAATAACAAGTTATTTGAGTAATTAGTTGATATTGCTGACTGATTTAATTCAGGTTAATGATTGTCGGCTTTTGTCTGGCAGCATGTTTGCTAAGTAATAGTTGCTACTAACATAATCTATTACATGGATTTTAATAGGGATTTGCATCAATGAATAATACCAATGCCGCAAGCTCACTCTCGTCTATCACCAGCGTTGAAACACTTAACAAGCTAGGTGAAGAAAAGTTAATCGAACCTCTTTGTTCCTTCTGTGGCTTGAAGAAATCTGAAGTAGAGCATTTGTATTCAGGGGATAAAGCCTATATATGCGGCCAGTGTTTGACGTCGGGCGCTAAACATATAAGCGCAAATCTAGAATTTGAGGATGTTGATACGGCTCAGGAGTTAGTCAAGGCAGTATTTTCAAACTGGAAGACGAACGAATTAGTTTCATATCAAAAAGTATTTAAAAACATTATTGCGAGTAATATTCATTCGGCTTTGAATGCTGCATTTGCACTTAATGCTCATTATAAATCGAGTATTCACACAAATCAGGAATTTGAGTCAATTGATTTAGGGGAAATTCTACATAAGGAACAGGAATCTTATTGCTTGAGGCCGTTGAGTATTTGCCAAGATGGTAGAGCAGAACATGTCAAACTAGGTCTATTAAAGAATGCTCTTTTTGTCACTTACGAGAAAAATTTACCAATATTGGTCTTGAGTAATCTCTGTCTAGATCAAAACAATTTATTACAATTAAGCATCGAGTTTACCGTGCCAGCGGGTCCGGTAAGTGAAAGTATTATTTATAAGCTTTTTAGTCGATTTGAAACGGCACTGCGAAATGCAAAGTCTTTGGATCATAATTTGATTCAAATAAGTGAAAGTGACCACCTCAATGGACAAGCTTATATAAGTGAATCAATTCCACAGAAAGCAATAGGCAAAGAGAGTATCGTCCTGCCAACCAGTACACGCTGGGCGATTGAAGACGGTATTATAAAGTTTGCCAAAAATCGAGAACCGATCAAAATATTGGGCTATACCACTAAGCGCTGTGTGTTAATTCATGGTGCGGCGGGTAGTGGTAAAACGTATGTCGCTAAATATATAAGCCAGCAATTACCACAGCATAATTTATTTTGGTTTAATGCGGATTCCATTAATTGCATAAAACAATATTTTAGTATGATGCGCGCGCATAAATCTGCGGTACTAATAATTGATGACATTGATATTATTGTGCAACGTTTTATGAATGGCACTGAGAATAGTTCGTACAGTTACAAGTCTATTTTTTATGAGATCGAGCGATTAAGTGAGGACGAGGAATACATTATTGTATTAACCGCAAACAATATATCGACTATTAAGCAATTAGACTTGTTACGGCCCGGATTTGTTGATCAATTTATCGAGCTTAAAAATCCAGAGGAATCGGAGCGCCGTCAGTTAATTAATGTTTATCGTCATGGTTTGTCGATCCATCGAAAATTAGTAGATGAAATTGTGCGTAGAACTGATCAGTTTAATCCAGTCGCAATCAAAGAACTTATTAGGCGTTTGGCGCTTCTGAGCATAGATGATAATAACGGAGTAGAGGTTAAGGCTGAGCATTTAGATTTAGCGTTTGCTGATATGATATTTAATACCAAAGTTTATAAAAATTCGGTTAGCGATTTCCTAAGTACAATTAGTTTTGACGATAAACGGAATAGCAAAAACAATAAGCTCAGTAAAAGTAATAAAGCCCCTCCAAATTAAATTTTGTAAGTCACGCAAATAACCCTGTTCTGCAGGGTTTTCTAATTGATACTTGAATATCGTTTATTCAGTCCCATATTATTCTTAAGGCAAACGCTCTATTGAGGTTTGTCTCTCGGATGTTTCACAAATATTCTGTACGCGATTTTAGGTTTTAAATTTAAAGTAAACCAGTAATACTGGATAAGTATTTCTGCGCCAAATATTTGTAAAGCATCCGAGTCTGAAGCCTGATCTGTAGCGGATAGGTGTTATTAATATTGCTTCTTTAGGAGAATATGATATGAGAACATTAGATTTAGTACCATTATTTCGTGGCTCAGTTGGTTTTGATCGAATTCCTTCTTTATTCGATTCAATACAATCATCTGGTAAACACGAAAGTTTCCCGCCTTACAATATAGAACTTGTTGAGGAAGACAAGTATGTCATTAGCATGGCAGTGGCGGGATTTAAAACAGATGAAATTGATGTGACGAGTGAGCAAAATAATTTAGTGATCACTGGTACCCATAAAAATAAAACTGAAAAAAGTTATTTATACCAAGGTATCGCTGAGCGTAATTTTGTGCGCCGCTTCGAAATTGCTGATTTTGTAAAAATCACATCGGCTAATTTGCAAGATGGAATTTTAACTATCACTTTGCTTCGTGAGTTACCGGAAGCAATGAAGTCACGAAAAATTGAAGTTCAAAGTGGAAAGTTAATAGCAAATAACTAAAGCAGTAAGCTTTAGAAGCACTCATTCGGGACAGGCGTTATGGGCCTGTCCCGTTTTATTTTCTCTGCAAATAAATGTCAGTCGATACAAACAATAAGGCAGAAAGCACTAGCGAAAGGGATTGTATTGTTGTAGTGTTTCAGTTTCTCATAAGCAAGTGATAGAAGGTAGAATATGTCTTATAATATGGATGCCAAAAAGTATTTGAAATCACGATTTTTTTTTGTTTAGTTTTGCTGGCAAGTCTAGCGCAGGCAAAAATAGTAACTAAAGATATTGTCTACAAGGATGGAGATATAATATTACAGGGTTATATAGCCTATGATGATGCGATTAAGAAAAAACGTCCAGCAGTTATCATTGTCCATGAGTGGTGGGGCCACAATAAGTTTGCACGCGAGCGAGCTGAGGTATTGGCAAAACGGGGTTACGTTGGGTTCGCCTTAGATATGTATGGCAAAGGTAAGCTTGCAAAGCATCCAGATAACGCCAAAAAGTTTTCTTCTCAATTTCAAAATAATTCAAAATTAATACATTCACGCTTTAATGCAGCATATTCGTTGATAGCGAAGCATGAAAAGGTTGATGCAAAGAAAATCGCTGCTATTGGTTATTGTTTCGGCGGTAGCATAGTATTGGAAATGGCTCGACGTGGTAAAGCTTTGACTCTGGTTGCTAGTTTCCATGGTTCATTGGCCACAAAAAACCCAGCGAAAAAGGGTCAAGTAAAAGCACAAATATTTGTTGCTCACGGTAAAGCAGATCCCTTTATACCGATGGCGCAGGTAGAAGCCTTGAAAAAAGAAACGAAGGCAGCAGGCGCAAAACTAACCGTTAACGTATATGAAAAAGCGAAGCATTCTTTTACGATTCCCGGAGCAGATAAATTGGCTAAAAAGTTTAAAATGCCATTGGCCTATAATAAAGAGGCAGACGAAGATTCGTGGAGTAGCTTGCTGAAGTTACTTGGTAATGCGTTTGAATAGAGTGTCTCTACGGGTTAAACAATGGAATTGGGGAGATTGCCACAAAGTGTTCTGCGAACACTTTTCGCAACGACGGGAAAACAGGGGTTGCCATGAGATGCTTAATGAGCATTTCTCTCAACGACACGATGTTGGATAAATTGTTGCTCAACAATCGAATTTTAAATAGTTGAATTGGTCTTTGTGTAGGCTACGCATACCTCACTGCTGTCCCGTAATTATTTTGTTTCGATGTGTAGCAGTTATCGAGCGATCAGGTCGCATTGAACCTTGCCCGTCTTTGCGAGACTGCATCAGCAGTCAAAGCAATCTCCAAATCTAAGTTATTGAATTGGGGAGATTGCTACAAAGTGTTCTGCGAACACTTTTCGCAACGACGGGAAAACAGAGGTTGTCAGGAGAAAAGTTATTCGGAAGTGCGGATTAAGTAATAACTAGCAAGTATTTCGAAATGGCCATGTGAGCTAAAATTAAATTTGTAATGTTTGTGTTGATCAAGTTCTAATTCAGTGTTCAGGTTTTTATGTAGGTCGATCCATTCGGAATTATTGATTTCGTAACAACAGTCTTTAATTTCACCTTCGATTTTATTTTGAAAGCCTTCCCATTTAAAGGCAATGACGTCGTTGAATACGACGGTCACTTTTTTATTCGCCGAGTCAATAAAAAATAGCACCAAAGTATCATCAATTTGACGAATATCGGGTATTGCTCCGGCGGTAATTATATCAGTTTTAATTTCTTTTGCTTCTTCCATTTTTGTTCTCTAGCTTAATGACTCTCTTTTTGTTTATCGATTGAAGCGAGTAAATTCTTTAATTCCTTCGATTTGGAGGAAAGTAATTTATAGGATGAAATTGAGGAATTACTAATATGATACATTCTTTCAAGGTATACCTTTACGGATAATAATAAGCCTTTTACCTGGCTGGTTTTTAAAATAACAATTTTATCTTTAGCGTTACCTATAAGCAGTGCTTGATTATAATGATTCAAAAGTTGAATCGCTTTATACAATTTGGACGCCTGATTACTGGTAAATGAAAAAGATTTAGCGCTGTTTCTTATTTTATTAATAATAAGTTTAATTTTTTGAATTTGAACTAACATTTTCCCAATCATTAAGGTGTGTTGTCTGGATAGACTGCTAAGATTGTTTTCCTCAATTGCTGCGATTAATAATTGTCTAATTTTTTTACTTAAATATTGTATGCTCGCCATTTGTTTAAAAAGTTTGATACGAAGTGGCTGAATTTGATTAGGATAATCTGCGACTTGTTTTAGCAGCATATTTAATGAGCCCTTATACTCATTGTATTCTGATAAGGATTTCAAGTTTTGCACACTTTTTATTTTACTGATTAAGGCTTCCAGTCTGCTTGTTTTAGCGCTTGACGTAGTGATTTTGTAGAGTTCAAATTTTGTTTCAATGAGTAAACCGTTTATCTGGCTAATGGCGAGTAGATAATCTTTACCCACTAGTTTCGACTTTATAATATTAACTACTTTGCTTTGCTTGTTTTGCACTTTACTGATTTCACGGTGTTTCTCTGCTTCTAGTTTTTCGCCTAAATGAGTTTGCGTCATTAAATAAGTACATGCGACTGCCACTGACATAGTGATAAAGAAGATCAGATAAAATACACCTGTTCGATTCATTAAAACGTCCTTTTTGCTGCACTTTTCTACTTTGAATAAATGACTGCAAATATCTTAAATACAATATTTTGTGATAATCGTATTTTTTAAGATACTGGCTTAAGTTCGCGAATGGACTAGTAAACTAAAAAACAAAATTATCGGGTTCTTATATTAGGCAAGCGAATACCGTGCCGACTTTAGTGCTTTGCAATAACACCATTAAAAATTGAAATTATCGGGGCAAGTTAAGCGAAGCAGTTTAATTATGGTTTAAATATTGATTATAAGTGTACGCTAAGTGGCCAATATTCATTCAATTTGTTACAAAAGTGATGTTGAGTTGAACCGTTTCTTTATTTTTACGTGCCAAGAAAGTGCCAATAAAACTGTGTATTACGTTATAACCACAATTAAATAATTCAAATGAGCGAGGAAAAACTTAAAGTCTTAACCTGTAAATCTGATTTTTAGAGTGAACAGTAAGGGCTAGCCCGCTTTTCTCACAGCACTTCGTAGCGAGACGGTTCAAGGGTATGCTATGACACGTTTTCACGACCGAGAAGTGCGCAGGCATAG
>QIKQ01000337.1 GCA_003233075.1 Gammaproteobacteria bacterium | reverse complement strand
TAATCCGCCAATGAATCCAATTGAGATTGCCAGTATTTTCGATAATGATCTATCCACTCAGATGCCGAAGCAAGTGATTCTGCTTGCAACTGACAACGTCGCATCCGCCCATCTTTAAAGCGTTTAATTAGGCCTGCCTTTTCAAGCACCGATAAGTGCTTTGAAACAGCCGCCAATGACATTTCAAAGGGCTCCGCCAACTCCATAACCTGTGCTTCACCTTGACTCAATTTGTCTAATAACTGTCGCCGCGTGCTATCTGCCAAGGCACTGAAAATCAGGTCTAATTCGCTGTCTTTCAGCCTATTTTCATATTTAACCATGAGGTTAAATATAGTAAATAAACGGGTTCTAAGTCAAGCTTTAATTGACCCGGAAAATAGTTGAAATTTTAGTGAAAATGACGTTTCGAAAAGGGCCCAAGTGTGGGTACAATAGGATAAAACGATAATAGCTAATTCACAGCTAAAGACTAAGAATAACTGGACTATTCCAAAGGAAAAACAATGACAAGTATTAATCAAGCTGCACTTATGGCAAAACCTACTGCCAAGCAGGTCCATGCGCCAGCCAAAGAATATCGTTATCCACTCAGATCAGGTAATGATTTTGAATTAATAATTGATGGCGAAAACTATTTTCCACGACTATTCGAAGATATTCGCAATGCGCAACATAATGTTTTTATGGAAATGTATTTATCAGGCTCCGGCGAAATCTTTACCCAATTTATTGACGCTGTGCTTCATGCTCGGTCCAACAATGTTGAAGTATTCCTATTGTTCGATGACTTCGGCGTTGGTGATGTTAGCGATGAAGACATGAATAAACTGAAAAGTGCTGGGGTAAACACTGCTATCTATAACCCAATTCGCTTTTTTCGTTTTAAAAAGAATTTACACCGAACCCATCGCAAGGTAATTATAGTAGACGGCCAATTAGCCTGGGTTGGTGGTACTGGACTACTCGATTTATTTGCTCCCACCGCAAGTTCAGATACCTACTGGCTTGAAGTCATGGTTCGAATTCAAGGCACTTGTGTCGACGATTGGATGAATTTATTCTACCGAGCTTGGGGTCGGTGGGCTAAAAAAGTTCCACTGCCACATTTACCTCCATCGCAATCACATGCAACTAATTCCGTGGGTCGTGTGGTCATGAATCGCTCTGCCAAGGATTGCGAAATTCGTAATTCTCTAATTCAGCATATGGAAACATCCACTGAAAAAATTTGGTTGTGTGCTCCTTACTTTGTACCAACACGAAAAGTGAGGTCCTTAATTCGAAAAGCAGCTAAGCGCGGCCTCGATGTACGAATTTTACTTCCAGGTGATACTACCGACAATGCTGGCGCTCGTTATATGGCACGACGCTACTACGCTCGATTCTTACGAGCGGGTGTTAAAATATTTGAATTTCAACCCCGCTTTGTTCATGCCAAGGTTTTACTAGTTGATGATTGGTCTAGCATAGGATCAAGCAACTTGGACCGCTGGAATTTAAGCTGGAACTTGGATGCCAATCAAGAAATTCACGGTGGCAATTTTTCAGAACATACGGTCAATTTTTTTGAGGACTCGTTTGTGCAAAGCAAAGCTTTCGACCTAAAATCTTGGAAAGAGCGGCCACTTGGTGAAAGATTTAAAGAAAAATTCTGGGGTTATATAGCAGCCCTAGTCGTGCGCTTTAGTCGCAATGCAGGGAAAAATAAATTAATCTAATACGGACGTAAATGTCACGTCACCCTTATCGTAGAAAAATCAGTTGAATTGTCTTTAGCCCGTTCAACTGATTAACCTAGGATTATTCAAAGTTAGGTCTATACTTGCCAATGATTAGCTCGAAAACAATATAGGCGAGGTTATTAGAAATGAGGAAAATAAGTGTATTATTTTTTTGTAGCGCACTTTTATTAACTGCCTGTACCAAATCTAAAGAAGAGCCGTCAACTCAACACAAGAAACCTGAACTATTCAAATACCATTTGAACGCTTTGGAAAAAGCTAAAAAAGTAGAAGAGACTATTAATAAGGCTGCGCACAAACGCAGCCTTGAGGTCGAACGACAAGATCAGTGATTAAGGTCGAAGATAAGAATAACCTTGTTCCTGCAATTCAATTATACGTGATGCGTCTGAAGCAGTGACCTTAACGCCAGCAGTGAGCTTTGGTTTCTTACCTTTATTTTTCTTAGTTGCTTTGCGAATAGTATTGCCACAAGCGCTAAACTTTATTTCTTGAATTGCTAAGCTCTCAACTATTTTTTTGTGGGCTAACTGTACGGAAAGAGAATCGCTCTTGCCTTGATTTAAGTTACTAAATGTCAACTTTTAAATTTAACTTGTTGTAATTACTTGTTATTTTATTATTAATTCTCAAAGACTAATGCAAGTCGATTTACATAGGCAATAATGAATTCTATCTGCGCACTTGTTTATTTATACTTAAAACTACTTCTTTTAAATTATAAGATACTGATTATGTTAGCTTTATATGCCAACCCTCACAACGTATTCAAGCAAACCTAATTCCACTGAAAAACATGAAAAAAAAACTAGATTACGGTATCCTTGGCCGCCTTTAGAAAACTTGTGGAACTTAAACTAATAAACCGCAAAAGGCAAAATAACGCTAATACAGCTATTTTGGGCAGCAATAGGCTGAGTAGCTATAAACAAGATTCTTTAACAAATGTATGCCGAATTAAATTTAAATATTAAAAAAATGTTGAATGAAATTCCCGAGTTTAAAAGCAACGGCATTTGGATAATCGAATCCACTCTAAAAGAGCGCTATGCAGCAAATGACAATATCAGCCTTAAATATGCGGACAGCGAGATTCGCATCGACAGCTCAGATCGCGAACTTACTGTCTGCCCAGTTATTTTTTGGGAACATGAGTCGTGCAGTTTTGTCATTATCAAAACGGCAGAAAAAAACTATCGATGCCAATTTTTCTATCGTGTTCACCAACAATTTGGTACTGGCATAAATAACTACGATGATATTACAGAATGCGTTGTGACTTTATTACAAGCGCTAGCTGATCGCGATTCGAATCAAGCAAAAAAACAAACTATCCCGCCACAAGTTGTGGGCTAATCTGAAACTACTTTTTTTAAATTACTCGTTAAGAATAAAGAGGAAATATCAATGGCAAAAGCACCAAAAAAGAATGCATTTTACGCTCAATCTGGAGGCGTAACCTCCGTCATTAACGCATCAGCATGCGGCGTAATTGAAACAGCACGCAAACACAAAGATAAAATCGGTAAACTTTACGCGGGGCGAAATGGTATTATTGGCGCTCTTACTGAAGACCTAATTGATACCAGCAAAGAATCGAAAAAAGATATCGCTGCTTTAAAACATACCCCTGGCGGTGCGTTTGGATCTTGTCGTTACAAATTAAAAAGCCTCGAAGAAAATGAAGCTCAGTACAAACGTCTCATCGAAGTATTTGAAGCGCATAATATTGGTTACTTCTTTTATAATGGTGGTGGCGACTCACAAGACACAGCACATAAAGTATCGCAAATATCAGAAACCATGGGTTACCCTATTACGTGTGTTGGCGTTCCAAAAACAATTGATAATGATTTACCGATCACCGATTGCTGCCCAGGATTCGGATCTGTTGCTAAATACGTAGCAGTATCAATCCGAGAAGCAAGTTTTGATGTTGCTTCAATGGCAAAAACATCGACTAAAATATTTGTCATGGAAGTCATGGGGCGTCACGCGGGTTGGATTGCGGCTGCAGGCGGACTCGCGACTGAAGAAAAAGGCGATGCGCCACATATTATTTTATTTCCAGAAGTCGAATTAGACCAAGAAGCTTTTCTAGCTAAAGTCGATAAAACAGTTAAGAAATATGGCTATTGCTCTATTGTAGTATCGGAAGGTGTTAAAAATAAAGAGGGCGCTTTTTTAGCGGAAGCCGGTGGCAAAGATTCGTTTGGCCATGCTCAATTAGGTGGATGCGCGCCTGTTGTAGCTAACCTAATAAAAGATAATCTGGGTTATAAATATCACTGGGCTGTCTCTGATTACTTACAACGTTCTGCTCGACATATCGCATCTAAAACTGACGTTGATCAAGCCTACGCCTTAGGTAAAAAAGCTGTCGAGTTTGCGCTAAAAGGTCATAACGCGGTTATGCCTACCATCGAACGGCTGAGTGACGAGCCTTATAAGTGGAAAATTGGTATGTGTAATCTTGCCGATGTTGCCAATGTCGAAAAAATGATGCCTAAGAACTTCATTACTAGCGATGGCATGCACATCACTGCAGCATGTCGTAAATACTTATCGCCATTAATCAGAGGTGAAGACTATCCTCCTTACGGCAAAAATGGCTTACCAAAGTACATCGTATTGAAAAATGTTGCGGTCGAGAAAAAACTGTCAACTAGCTTTGAAATATAGAAACCATTCTAAAGAGCGCGCATCGAAAGCTGTGCGTTCTTAATTTTTGGAAATAATAAACCCTAAACAAAGCTCACGAACTCCTATCCGTGCAAGTCAATCTTGGCGACGGTCACAAGCAAAACGCGCCAAACTCATTTTCATTGAAGTATTCAAAAATCATGGACAGCAGAGTGTCGATAAATTAGTCATAAGCTTGAAGTGAGAAAAAAATTTAGATTCAAAGTTGGCCAAACTTACAAAATTTAAGCGTCATAATTGCACACTCTTCTGTAAAACGCTCGTAAATTGATCAAATATCGCCCTAAATTAGCGGATTCATTCTACTAATTACTTGATCAATTACTCTAAATCGCTAAGTTCACCAAATAAAAGTAATGTTGTTAATCTAGAATAAGGTAATTCTGATTTTATCAGGCTTACATAATTATAGTTTTCAACATGAAAACACATAAAAACCAGCAAATGAGTAATTGATAGGAGTTTTTCAAAATGAATACTGGATTAATAATTTCTCTAGTCTGTGCGTTTTTCGCCTTACTTTATGGAATTTTCTCAATTAAGTGGATTATTTCACGCCCAGCGGGCAACGAGCGCATGCAAGAAATTGCGGGGGCTATTCAAGAAGGCGCGCAAGCGTTTTTAAATCGTCAATATAAAGCAATTGCGGTAGTCGGCATTATTCTTTTCGGTGCATTGTTTTTTATAAATGCTCAAACCGCCATTGGTTTTGCGATTGGCGCGATCTTATCAGGCTTGACCGGCTACATTGGTATGAACATTTCAGTACGTTCCAATGTTAGAACAGCCGAGGCGGCAAATGAAGGCCTGAATGCTGCGCTTCAAGTCGCTTTTCGTGGCGGTGCGATCACAGGCATGTTAGTGGTAGGACTCGCTTTGCTAGGCGTTGCTGGCTATTATGCCATTCTAATGTTTCTAGGTTTTAGTAGTGCGGATACATTACATTCGCTTATCGGACTCGCCTTTGGTGGTTCGCTCATTTCTATTTTCGCCCGTCTTGGCGGTGGTATCTTTACTAAGGGTGCTGATGTTGGCGCTGACTTAGTGGGTAAAATCGAAGCCGGCATTCCGGAAGATGACCCACGCAACCCTGCGGTTATTGCTGACAATGTCGGAGATAATGTGGGTGATTGCGCTGGCATGGCAGCAGATTTATTTGAAACCTATGCCGTGACACTGATCGCGACAATGTTGCTCGGCAGCATCCTACTGCCGACACTGGGTAGTGATGCGATTGTCTATCCGCTTGTCATGGGTGGTGTCTCAATTATCGCATCGATTGTCGGCACCTTTTTCGTAAAACACACGGAAGGTCAAAAAGTCATGACCGCATTGTATAAGGGCTTGGTCGTCTCTGGCCTTATCGCCGCTGCGGCTTTTTACCCAGTAACAACCCTGTTTCTAGGCGAGGCGCCAATTAATATTGGCACCGGCGAAAACATGATTACCGTGAGTGTTATGAGTATTTACTATTGCACACTGATTGGTTTAGTACTCACTTTTGCCATGGTCGTCATTACTGAATACTACACAGGTACCGAATACAAACCGGTACAACACATTGCAGCTGCATCGACAACCGGACATGGCACGAATGTTATTGCGGGTTTAGGCGTTTCTATGCGCTCAACCATGTTACCTGTCTTGGCGGTCTGCGCCAGTATTTGGGGTTCTTATGAACTTGCTGGTCTCTACGGTATTGCCATTGCAGCGACTGCGATGTTGTCCATGACCGGCATCATTGTCGCTCTCGATGCTTATGGCCCAATTACAGATAATGCCGGTGGCATTGCTGAAATGGCCAACTTGGATGAGAAAATTCGTAATATCACTGATCCACTGGATGCAGTGGGTAATACGACTAAAGCGGTCACTAAAGGCTATGCGATTGCCTCGGCAGGTCTTGCTGCCTTAGTTCTGTTTGCCGATTTTAAATACGGTCTAGTTAAGGAAAATGTGACCTTTCACCTCGATGACCCTTACGTCATTATTGGTTTATTCATTGGCGGTTTAATTCCTTATCTGTTTAGTGCCATGGCAATGGAGGCAGTAGGTCGCGCGGCAGGCGGTATTGTGATTGAAGTACGACGCCAATTTAAGGAAATGCCAGGCATTATGAAGGGCACGGAAAAACCAGATTATTCACGTGCCGTCGACATGCTAACGAAAGACGCGATTAGGGAAATGATTGTGCCTTCGCTTCTACCGGTACTCGCACCCATTGTCGTCTTCGCGGTATTTCAATATTTCGGTGGCCATGGTTGGCAAGCACTAGGCGGCATGTTAATCGGCACCATCATCACGGGTATATTCATTGCAATCTCTATGACCACGGGTGGTGGCGCATGGGATAACGCTAAGAAATACATTGAAGATGGTAATCACGGCGGCAAGGGTTCCGAGGCACATAAAGCCGCGATAACCGGTGACACCGTAGGCGACCCCTACAAAGACACAGCCGGGCCTGCAATTAACCCGTTAATTAAAATTATTAATATTGTGGCTTTACTCATTGTTGCGGCGATGGCTTCACACTAAGTTTTTTAAGCTAATCAAAACCCCTTCCACAGTGAAGGGGTTTTTTTTGTTAAATATTCGTGATTTATCTTTTATAGGCAGGAGCTGTAGCCCGGCTCTTCAGAGCCTGGGTGGTTTTTAATACAACTCTATTGTGAATTTAAATCCACCCCGGCACTAAAGTGCCGGGCTACACAACAATTACCCTTATCAAATAATCTAAATTAAACCGGCCGTCCTGCTTTGAAAATTAGTATTTTCTAATAAACCTATTGTATAATACTGATCCTATTTACTGTCATGAATTTACGATATGACACTAAAACGCTAATAATTTTGATTTAGCAGAATGCACTGAGGCTTATTATGAATTTAGATAGAGTCACTCCGGGGAAAAATCTTCCAGACGAAGTGAATGTCATCATCGAAATACCAGCACATGCTGACCCAGTTAAGTACGAGGTCGACAAGGAGACTGGGGCTTTATTCGTTGATCGTTTTATGAAAACTGCAATGCATTACCCTTGTAATTACGGTTATATTCCGAATACTCTATCAGACGATGGCGATCCTGCAGATGTATTAGTCATTACCCCTTATGCCTTAATCAGCGGTACCGTTATTGAATGTCGCGTTATCGGTGTTCTGGAAATGGAAGATGAAGCCGGCGAAGATGCAAAGTTATTAGCTGTGCCTATCGACAAGCTTTGCGCTATGTATCGAGATTCTCACGAACCAGATGACTTACCGGCAGTACTACTACAGCAAATTTCTCATTTCTTTGAACACTACAAAGATTTGGAAGCTGGCAAGTGGGTCAAAATAAAAGGCTGGGGCGGCTCAAAACTAGCTAAACAAGAAATCGAAAATAGCATTAAACGTTATCAGGATGCACCTGAAAAACCGGCATTTTAAATTATGAAAATATGTATTCTATCGGACAGTCACGACAATCGTAAAAAACTACATAAAGCTGTGGAGATTGCTGCAGAGCAAGGCATAGAAGCAGTTCTTCATTGCGGTGATCTAATCGGTCCAAGCACTATTAAAGTGCTTAAAGACTTTCAAATACCCGTTCATTTAATTCATGGTAATAATATTGGTGACCTATTTATGCTACACAAAATAGTCAATAAAACCGATAACAAATTTGAATATCACGGCCAAGACGCTAGCCTCAATTTAGCGGGCAAACGTATATTCATGGTTCATTACCCACATTATGCCCAAGCCATGGCCTTAACCGGCGATTGGGATTTGGTTTGTTACGGACATGAACATGAAGTTGTCATTGAAACAGTCACGAATATTAAAAATACAAAAACCATGTTAGTCAATCCAGGCACCGTTGCTGGACTCGGTGCTGATGCTGCTACTTTTATGATTGCCGATCTGGATACTATGGAATTTACAACACATCAAGTGAATTAAATTTTCGGCCTATTAAATTATTGCCGAACTCTGTAGCCCGGCTCTTCAGAGCCGGGGTGGATTTTAGTTCGCATGGACGCTGTTGAATTTGACTATAGACTTCGTCCCGGCTCTAAAGAACCGGGCTACATCCTATTGCACATAAGATAACAACTAAACTAGGTGTTTTTCTCAACCCAGCGACTGGAATTTTTGAGTTGTTCCTTTTTCCAAAAAGGCGCCTTGGTTTTTAATTCATCTATTAGAAAACGACAAGCTGAAAAAGCATCGGCGCGATGAGCGGACCAGGCTGCGACAAGTACGATAACGTCACTGGGTTTAATAGGTCCAACGCGATGTACGATTAAAACATCATTAATATTCCATTTTTCTATGGCATGGTTTGCGAGTTTTTCTAAAGCCTTTTCAGTCATGCCAGGATAGTACTCTAACTCCATAGTAAGCACTGAATCACCTTGGTTAAAATCTCGCATACTGCCCACAAAGGAATTGCAAGCACCTATTTTACTCATGTCTAAACTAGCCGACTGCTGACTCAAAATTGCAAAGGGATCAAACTCGCCATTAATGATTTTGATATTCGCCACGTTAGCCACCCGTGACTGGCGGGAAGAATGCAACTTCATCATTAGCTTGCACGACTGTACCCCAATCAACGTATTCCATATTAAGCGCACACAGCATTTGCTGATTTTGAATATGCTCTGGATTCACTTGTCGCCAAATATCGGCAATCGTCATGTTTTCTGCGATTTCAAGCTGATCTTCGGCTCGACCAATCGTTTCTCTTAGCGAGGCAAAATATTTAACGGTCACTTTCATAAGAATTAAGTTGATTGCCCTATGTCTGACAGACTGCTAGCATAACACTTATGGATAAACTCAACCATTTTAATCAATCCGGCAACGCTCACATGGTCGACGTTGGTCACAAAGATTCGACCGCGCGTCGCGCTATCGCCTCAGGTAAGATCGTCATGCAGGCTGAAACTCTCGCCATGATAAAAGCGGGCGATCATAAAAAAGGCGACGTCCTAGCAGTCGCTAGAATTGCCGGCATTATGGCAGCAAAACGTACTTCCGATCTAATCCCTCTGTGTCACCCACTCGCCCTCACCCACATTGATATTGAATTTATTATTAATGAAAATGAATCGAGTGTGGAATGCCTGGCAACCGTTGAAACTCAAGGCCAGACTGGAGTTGAAATGGAAGCTTTGACCGCAACTCAAATCAGCTTATTAACCATTTACGATATGTGCAAAGCCGTCGATCGCGGCATGACTATGACAAACATTCATCTTAAAGAAAAATTGGGTGGCAAGTCCGGACATTGGACTCGTGACTGACGCCAATATCTCTTAGCTAATATCTAATTTTTGAGCCTTTTTATTTCCTTCAACTTTGGCATAGACTTGTCCCGCCTTATGAACCATTTGATCAATCGTATTTAATTTATAACCCAGCTTAAATGCTAAATTATACTGTTTCACTGCTAAATCATGATTGTTTTCAATTTCAGATATAATTGCAAGATTATAATATCCAAGTGGAAACTCAGGATCTTGATCTACCGTCTGCTCAAAATAACTTCTTGCTAGCTTTAAATTGCTAAATTCTAAATAACAGACACCAATATTATTTAAAGTCATTACTCTAATCGATTTAGTGTAAATAAAGCCTGCGAGATAAATCGCGTGCTTTAACCATTTTTCATGATCAAGCAAATTTTCAAAATTCTGAAAATAGCTTATCGCCTCTCCATATTTACCTTGTGTCATTAAATTTCTACCAATAAAAAAACTGCGCCACAAGAACCCTTGTAATCGACCTGGAATTAAACACAAAACTATGAATAAAGAGAATAACAATAAAAAATGCTCTCTATTGCTATAAAGAATAGTTAGCCCCCCTATGGAGAAACTTAACACTGCCAAAGCATACCCAACTTTATACTTTTTAGTTCTTGTCATAATTTAGCTCTCAATTATTCATCAATAATGCTTTCACTAAACAAATATTTAATCAATGCGATTAAGTAATAAAAATTTTACTTCCAAGTAGTTTACCCATAAACAACCTAAACCATAATAAAGATAGAGTCAATTCTCGTTTCAGAATGACCCGCAGTCAAGTATCAATCAGGCTCCTTAAGCAACTCGCAAAGCTTACTTTATTCTATTAAGTAACCTTAATAATCCCATCTGCCCTGCCGATAACTCCTGATGAACAACTCAGTAAGTGCTTCACACGTCGAGATCATTCAGCAAGACAAGGAATTAATATGAACAAATTTGACTTTTTAGTCATCGGCAGCGGACCGGCCGGACAAAGAGCAGCTATTCAAGCATCTAAAGTAGGGAAAAAAGTTGCTATCATCGAACAAAAATCAGTGGTGGGTGGCGTCTCAGTCCACACAGGTACTATTCCAAGTAAAACTCTTCGTGAAGCCGCCTTATATCTCACCGGGTTTAGTCAAAGAGGACTTTATGGTCGCGGTTATCGCTTACAACAAAAAGTAACTATGGACGATTTATTCAAGCGAGTCGAAATCACCTTGGCACATGAAATCGAGGTTATCCAAGATCAACTCTACCGAAACAATATCACTATCGTTGAAGGCGTCGCCTCCTTCGCCAGCCCACATGTAATCAATGTCACTAGCAGTCAAGGCAACGTGAGTGAATACGAAGGTGAAAAAATTCTAATTGCGACCGGTACTCGTCCAGTTAAACCGAAGGGCATCAAGTTTAATGACTCAACAATTCTTGACAGCGATGGCATTTTAGAAATGAGAAAAACACCAAAAACCATGACTGTCGTAGGCGGTGGCGTGATCGGCATAGAATACGCCTCTATATTTAGCACGATGGATATTCGCATTACCCTAATTGATGGCCGTGATTCCTTACTCAGCTTTGTAGACCGGGAAATTATAGATGAACTAGTGCATTGTCTGCGTGATCATGGTGTGGTCATTCGCTTAGGTGAGAATGTTGCAAACGTAGACGAAGATACCAATGGTAAAGTCATCACCACCCTGGAAAGTGGTAAACAAATTTGTTCTGATTCTATTTTGTTTGCCGCAGGTCGAATTGGTAGTACCTATGGTTTAAATCTAAAAAACGCGGAACTTAACGCCAATGACCGGCGGCTACTTAAAGTCAATAATGATTTTCAAACCGAACAGCCGCATATTTACGCCGCCGGTGATGTTATCGGTTTCCCGAGTCTTGCCTCAACATCCATGGAACAGGGACGACGAGTCGCCTGTCATGCTTTTAATATCTGTGAGGCTGGTCCTCCTAAGAATTTTCCTTATGGAATATATGCCGTACCAGAAATTAGTGTCGTTGGTTTGACAGAACTCGAATTGACAGAAAAAAAGATCCCCTACGAATCAGGTATTTGTCGCTTACGAGAAACTGCCCGTGGTCAAATTATGGGCTTAGAAGATGGTTTATTAAAGATGTTGGTTGATCAAAAAAATCAAAAAATACTTGGTGTACATATTATCGGTGAAGGCGCAACAGAGCTGATTCATATTGGTCAGGCTGTCATCGCTTTAGGCGGCACGCTAAATTATTTTATTGAGCATGCTTTTAATTATCCGACTTTAGCGGAAGCCTACAAAGTTGCAGCACTGGATGCTTGGAATAGGATTGGCAGTCTAAACTTAAGTTGTTCACTCGCAAAGGCATCATAAATTCTTCGTGAAGGTGTGAAGGCACCTTCGCTTTTCCTCAAAAAATAAAACCCTGATTTTTTCCGTGAAATCAGAGTATAATCTCTACTAGCTCTAGCAGCCAAATAGACATAACTATAACGGTGCCTAAATATGATATTAAATCTCATCATAGAAGACAAACAAGCTCAGGTACAAGTTCCTGAAGTCGTATTAGAAGAGGGTCATGACTTCTTTTCGAAAATTGAGGCCGATATGGATAAGGGCTGGCGTATGGGTCCTGAATACATTGAAGTTGCTGACCGCTTACTTGCTGCATTGGAAACTGGAAAAGAAGATTTAACCAATTTACTGGCAGGTTATATCGTCTCGCGTGACCCCTCTATTAAATCAATCCGTATCGATGTAAACGGTGACCCTCTCAATACTGAAATTATTCGCTAAATTTTCACTTAGTAAACTGAAACAGTTATTTGGCGTCGATGTGCATGAGTGCGATGTTCCCATAGATATATCCCTTGCCAAGTGCCCAGTTGATTTCGACCGTTTTTAATTGGAATTGTTAAATCATTGTGTGAAAGCAATGTCCTTATGTGTGCCGACATATAGCTGCGGGACCTTCATCGTCATGTAAAAATTCAGGATCACCATCAGGCACTAAACGTAACATAAAGGCTTCTAAGTCTTGATGCACTTCGGGCGCGGCGTTTTCACAGATTATTAGAATAGTCGTGATTGCAAGCGAATAATCGAGCCCTCTTGAAGGGACGCTCAAGTATTTTGTGAGATAGGCTTGCGGAACCAATGGAACAATCTCGTAAATTCAATTACTCGCGTTACGAGATTGCTTCGAAGTCGACGATTTCTCGCAAAGACGCAAAAGATTAGAGATCGCCACGCAAGCTTTGCTTGCTCGCAACGACGAATCAATTTAAGAGATTTTTTTGCCATGCTCGTAGAGCATGGCCCGATATGACTAAAATATTTTACTTTTCAGCGACTATATAAGATATCCAAGACTCCTGATTATCCACTTCCTTTGCTTCGTAATATTCACCGGTTTCTTCCAAGTAAACGTCTTCTTCTTCGTCATCCTCTTCGTCATCGCTAGTAGCAACAGTATCTGCGTCTTCTACCTCATCCGCGTCTTCTTCAGCTTCTGCAAACTCTTCCCAATAACAACGCACTTTAGAAAAACCTGCTTCTTCTAAGCTTTCAATAATTTCAGGAATTGTACGCAAACGCCATTCGTATGAAAAAGCTTTATCAATTCGTGAGCCATCTTCAAATTCAAAATGAATATAACATTGCATTTCATGAGTGATGGGATTAAATTTAGCCTGTTGCCAAATATAATTAAAATCTTCTTCGTCGACTTCTCGTTCTTCTTCTACCGTGTCATACGCCTCGGTTCCACCAAAAACATCGAGCACTAGCAAACCATTATCGGCAAGACCACGTCTCGCATTTTTAAAATAATCAATTAATGTTGTTCGCGGCTTCAAAATATTATAACTGAAATTGAAGGCACAAATTATATCGGCGAGCTCGTCCTCTTTATAAAAGTCGAGTACATTTTCCTTATAGATATTTACTCTAGACGCTACTTCTTGACCAGCTGCACTAATGTTATTTTTCTGACCCCAATTCAAAGTATCGTCACACAAGTCTATGCCGATTGCCTTAAATTTAGGATTAGATTTACACCACTCGGTCGCTAAAAACGCGGTACCACAAAAATCTTCCCGTAAAACTACCGGCTCCTTGCCTCTTAATTCTTTATATTTCTCTACTAAAAACTCAATTTCAGTTTCTGGATCTTGAACCGATTTTTGGTAAAGAATATGGCGATCCATTTGATCCGCAATAGAACCGACCGAGCTAGTGTTTGATTGTGTCATGAGATATGTCTTTCCTGATAAAGTTTAGTTTGAACAATTTTCTACTTAAATCGACTAATTTTTATAGGTTTCGTGAGATTTTCAATCTAATTGGCGATTTGATTGAATCTTAGCCACTCGATGCTAATTCAGCACTTGCAATAAAACCCTGGTAAAAGATAATACAATTATAAACCTTATCATTTTAGCTTCGCAACTTAATTTTGTGCTAAATGACTAAGGATATTGAGGAGAGAGTAATGAGAATAATATTAACTATCGCTATCACAATTTTACTAATAGGCTGCTATACCCTAGAGTCCGAAGGCCCCTATCGAGTTCCAAAGAAATCGACTATAACTTTGCACAAAAACCTAAGCTTTAAGGTCGATCAAGTGGCAATTTATTTTCAAAAAGGCAAAATTGTTCCTGCCAATTCAATTCAAAACTACACCGCATTTTGTTTTATTGAACTTAAGAAACAACCGAAAAAAATAGTCAAAATTAAACCAACTCGATTTGAAGTTAGAAAGTCTAAGTATCAGTACGACGCCAGAGTGCGCTACCAAATACTCGCCTCTGCCTCTACCATCATAAGTGGCATCGATCGCAGCCACGTTGAATATGAAACAGAATTATTTTTACATTCAAAATCCCAGCCAAAAGTAAATAAGCTAACATGTAAACACTGGGTTGATCCACTTGATGCCAGATTTGTGCGCTTAACAGAAATGCGAGCAGCATTAGGCGCCTATTTTGATATCAAGGTGTATAAATTCAAAAATTAATACAACAAAGATCTCTTAATTATAAGTTATGAAGCGATCGCGTACGACTTGATTAAAAATACCGACCCAGTAATCACAAAATTGTGTGCTCGAATAGGTATTAATTTCTTTAACCGCGCGTAATATCGAGCGTTTAAATTCACGATCAGGTCGCGGATGTGTCATTGACTCAAAGGCATCAACAATGGCGAGTATTTTTGCACCTTCGCATATTTCAGAGTTAAGCAAATTGTGTGGATAACCATTGCCGTCAGGACGCTCATGATGTTGATAACACATAACCGCCGCATCGACCCAGTGAGGCATTCTCATTAGAAGTTCACTGCTTAGTGTTGGGTGCTCTCGCATTTTATCCTGCTCTTCTTCTGAAAATTTCTTAGTACTGTGCAAAACATCTAATGGTAAAAATGAATAGGCAATATCATGCATGTAGATTGCCGCCTCAAGTTGACTATGATCTACCTTGAGACCTGATAAAATATTCATGGCTTTTGCAATTTCCCACATGCTGAGACTTCGACTATCCCAGAATTGAATATTTGCTTCTAAACGTAGAATTAAATCATAAAAAAACTGTAAGTCGTTTTTAATATGCTTCTCAGCAGGAGGTATTTCCTCATTCGTCTTATTTTCTCTAGTAGACACTATTTGCACACTTGCTGGAGACCCAAATTCTAGCAATGCACCGGTTATTTTTGCAATTATTTTTTCAGAATGGGTCTCAATTTCATCAGAAGTTTTTGAACATAAGGTTTCGAAATATTGACTGTATTCGTAAATAATTTTTTTAGGTGTTTTACCAATACTATAAAGTTGGTTTGCCGCGTCCCGAATTTTGTCTAGTGTAATTAATATCAACTCACCCAAGTTAAGCGACATCACTATGTGTCCTTCACGAATATCGAAAACGATCGTTTCTATATGATGAACCAAATCGGCTATGTCTTCAACATGGCAGATTTTTGCGTTGCCCTTGATTGTATGCAATTCACGGAAAATCTCATCGACATGAGACAACTCATCTGGATTTTCAATTGCAGCAGCAACATGCTGTTCAAGTTGTTCATACGCCTCTTCAACGCCATCTACAAAATCGCGAATTAGCTCACTATCAATGCTTACAGTAATCTGATTATTCATCAGCTTATCTTTATCTATGCTCACCTTGCTTCTCCCTACCAACTAATTCGGCCTTTTTGAAGGATTCTGAACGCGAATGAGCAAGAAATTACGATGAAATGGGGGATTTAACTGCTCTTAAAACATAAACTGACTTTTTTCAATGTTAAGCAACAAACGAACATAAAAACGAATGGAATGAGCCAGGTTTTTAATACTGATACGTTCGTTGATACCGTGAACAGACCTAATATCTTTTTGATTTAATCGAAACGCCCTAAAACGATAAATCGGTGAACCCAATGAATGGTAGTGACGAGAATCAGAAGCGCCAATGAGCAGGCCAGGAACTACCAAGGCGTCCTCAAATTCCTGCTTAATACTAGTTTCAAGCACTCGGTATAGTGGTGACGTAAAAGAACTCACTGCGGATGCTTCTGATACTGGCAACTTAATACTTAGTTTAACTAAGGGATCGTTAACTAACTTTTTTATATAATCAATCACTTTTTGCGGCCGAATGCCAGGCAGCAACCTGACGTTAATTAACGCCTTCGCATTAAGTGGTAATTGGTTTTCTGAATCGCCCGCTTTAAATACGGTAGTAGCAAACGTTGTCCTAACCAATGCGTTCGAAACTGATTGTTTGGTTAACTCCTTTAAAAGCAAAGATTCCAGTAACCAGGTATTGGCTATCACTAAGCGACTAGAAAAGTCCATTTCATTTGCCATACGTTCAAACATAGTCTTGACTGGTTCTGTTAATCTCGCCGGCATTGGCTTTCTATTTAGAACGGCAATTGCTCGACTTAATCGATCGATAGCCGTTGTTCTGGGTGGCTTAGACGAATGTCCGGTTTCACCTTCGACTTCTAAACTTACAGTCAGATAGCCTTTTTCCGCGACTGCAACAAGGGCGACGGCTTTATTTACCTTTAAGATATTACCTGCAAATACACCACTCCATTCATCAAATATAGCCAGTGGTTTAATTTTTTTTGCTTCAAGTAATTTTCGAATTTCAACCGCACCTTGCCGCCCACCCGATTCTTCGTCATGACCCAAGGCAATATAAATAGAACGTTTAGGTTTAAATTTCATTTTAAGTAGGTAGGATAGCGACTCAAATAAGCTTGTAATCGCCGCTTTATCGTCAAGTGCACCACGACCCCAGATTGAATGTTTATCAATAAAACCGGAAAAGGCTGGATGCTGCCAGCGTGCTTGTTCGGCAATTCCCACTTTAACAACATCCATATGTGCTAAAAATAAAATGGGTGGCAACTTCTTATTCGATCCGGGCCAATGATATAACAAGCTATACTGATTCACTTTTCTTAATTTTAAAGTTTTATGCAGCCGCGGATACTGCGCAGAAAGCAAGTCGTGCATTTCTATAAATTCTTTTTTAGCTTTATTAGTTATCGTTGGAATTGATATTAATTTTGCCAGATTTTTGCTAGCCCTTTTGATATCTATATTGATCTTTAAGTCAGACTTTAGATGACTCAGCATAGTTGCTTGCTCAGGAACTAAAAAACTTCTTCCTATTAGAATCAATATAAGAATTGCAAAAAAACCAAACATCATCAAAACTATTTTTTTTGACTTCTGCTGCAAGCTAAGCTCTCCCAATAAATAGTTTACTTTTAGTGATCAAGAACTGGCGTATTTCTTTTTAGGGCTGCCCTTTAGTTGAAATGATTGTTAGGTCTTTTTTGTTAGCACGTCGATTAGTTTTTTCTTTACAGAGTCGTTTGCGTACTTTAATAAAGGCAATAAACTTTCAATTAATTCTGGTAATTGTTGCTGCACTTTGGATTCATCGCCCTCATCAATACAAGCCAATAATTGCTCTATGCTCACATTT
>QIKQ01000375.1 GCA_003233075.1 Gammaproteobacteria bacterium | reverse complement strand
CTATGCCTGCGCACTTCTCGGTCGTGAAAACGAGTCATAGCATACCCTTGAACCGTCTCGCTACGAAGTGCTGTGAGAAAAGCGGGCTAGCCTGTTATTCCTGAAGATTTGGGGTAGCCCGTACGGAACGAACGAAGTGAGTGTACTGCGGGGTGGATTTGAATCCAATAATATAGTTAGACTTCGTCCCGTACCTTTATAGAGTTGGCCTAGTTCACGCTTTGCGTAAACGGCCAGATGAATTAGAGTATTGACTTCGTCCCGTATTGCGCGTTTTTCAAACGCTTCATACGGGCTCGGTGGGTTACAAAAGTTCTGGAACGTAATCTTTATCGACATGCACGACTCGAGTTTTTGTTAGACGGTCATACAAAGTTTGTTTCTTCGGGTCAAATATCATCCAGAGAAAACCAATTGCAAAACTAGCGCAAGTTAATAATGCCAGCAACCACCGAATTAAGGCTCGTGACCAAGTTACATTCTTACCATCAAGAGTTTCAAGTTTAATTTTCCAGGCGCGCATGCCGAGTGATTGCCCACCTTTAACCCAGAACCATCCAGTATAGAGAAATAGAATGCCAAATACGTATAAAATAAAAAGTGGGTTATTGCTGTCTAAAGTATTTCCTAAACGAATGGATAAATAGCTACTAATACACAATGAGTTCTCTAATAAGTCTGGCGAGTGCTTAAGTGGCATGGATTTATTAATAATTGAAGGAATGATACAGGAGTAGACTGATTGTCGTTCGTATTCCACATTAGTTGTTGTCGCTAGCGTTGGGATCATTGCGGCCAACATCATGACGGCAAAAGTAAGCATACCGTCGTACGCTAAGGCCAGCAGCCGGCGGAAAACATTTGCAGCTGGGTATGAACTTGGATTGGCGGACAGTTTCATGGTTTTAGGTGACACTATAATTTTAGCGGTTAAAATAAATATTTTATACTAAAACATGGACTTACGATAATGCCAATTATTGATCGATGAATAAGTAATTACTTGATAAAGCGAGAATTTAGACTTTTTGTTGCATCAGCTGCTAATTTTTGTCACATTAACCATTTGATCTGATAATAATGATTTTTTTCAATTTGTAAACAGTAACTTAACCCCATCGTTGGATAAAATGTTGGATTCAGGGCTATTTTAATCGAGTATTATAGGTTCTCACGCAATATTTTCTAGTGAGAGCATAGTTTCATACTACGAGAGTTCTAGAAAATACGAGTACGAACCTAGAATGCCGGTAAAAATAAAGAGTGAAACGTTCCTGATCCGATATTTTATGCAACGATGGGTGTTAATAGAGCTATCAATAAAAGAATAGCGATTTTAACAATTCCACTCAACAAATAAATTTAAAGGAGTAAAGGTGAACTACCTTTCATCATCAATCACACAGATTGAACTTCACTACGATGTGGTCATTGTTGGCTCAGGATACGGTGGGGCAATCGCTGCGTCCCGTTTTGCACGAGCTGGCAAAAAAGTTTGTGTTTTAGAGCGCGGCAAAGAATTTCAAGCAGGCGATTTTCCTAATTCAATTTTTTCGGCATTGCCGGAGATCCAAGTTGATTACCCAGCCGGTGGAGAGAAAACCCGACAAGGTTCGCGAATAGGCTTATTCGATTTTAGATGTAACAAAGATGTGAATGTATTTGTCGGCTGCGGTTTAGGTGGAACCTCACTTATCAATGCCAATGTCGCAATGCGAGCGGATAAAAGTACCTTTAATAGTTTTGCTTGGCCAGAAGAATTTCGAAACGATGTTGATGGCTTGTTGCAGGAAAGTTATCAACACGCGGAAGACATGCTAAAACCTGAAGTTTATCCTGACCAATTTCCTGCGCTTTCAAAATTTAAAGCATTAGCGCGTTCCTCTAGCGTGACCGATTCAGAGTGCGAGAAACTACCGATCAATGTCAATTTTAGTTCAGGAGAAAACCATGTCGGTATTCATCAAAACGCCTGTGTTTTGTGTGGCGATTGCATCACTGGCTGTAATTTTGGTGCAAAAAATACATTAACAACAAATTATTTGCCAGATGCTTTTCAGCATGGCGCAAAATTGATGACACAAGTAGATGTTCGCCATGTCGAACAAAAAAAATCGCGTTGGCATGTGCATTACCAGGTATTACGTTCTGGCAAGGAAAAATTTGATTCCCCCACCTTGTTTGTGAGTGCTGATGTCGTTTGGCTTTCCGCAGGAACCTTAGGCTCAACTGAAATTCTAATGCGCTCCAAGGAAAAAGGTTTGCCGATTTCAAATCAGCTTGGCAAACGTTTTTCAGGTAATGGTGACTACTTAGGTTTTGCTTATAATTGCGATCAATCGATTGCAAGTGTTGGCAAAGGTGATGATGCACCGCTGTGTGAAAACCCAGTGGGTCCCTGCATTATTGGTGGTGTGAAATTAGAGAGAGAGGACAAAAGCAAGAGCATCATTATTCAAGATGGCGCGATGCCGAGTGCAATATCGCTTTTTCTGCCTTACATATTGTCACGAGCCGCCAAAATGACCGGACGAGACACTGATTCAGGATTTTTTGATCGAGTAAAAGAAAAACTAAGAGTTTGGCTTAGTTTTATTCGAGGCGCGTATTATGGTGCAATCAAGAATACCCAAACTTATTTAGTCATGTCGCACGATAGTTCTGGCGGCGAAATGAAATTTGAAAATAATCGAGTGCGAGTCAGCTGGGATGATGTGAACGATCAAGAGATACATAAAGATATAGATAATACCTTATACAACATGACCAAAATATTAGGTGGCATGTACGTCAAAAGCCCAACGGAAGGCGATCGTCCCGAAGATCGATATGTCACAGTTCATCCCTTGGGTGGATGCGCGATGGCTGACAACGCAAGTCTGGGCGTCGTTGATCATCGATCTCGAGTTTTTTCTACATCGAAAGGAACAGCTGTGCACGCCGGTCTGTATGTCTGTGACGGCTCCATTATTCCAAGTTCGATTGGCGTCAATCCCTTACTTACTATTTCTGCTGTAAGCGAACGCGCAGTTAAACTACTGGCCGATGATAAAGGTTGGATATTCAATTATGATTTCAAAAATGTTGATACAAGTGAATTTGCAGATCGTTCAATTGGAATTGAATTTGATGAGACAATGCGAGGTTTTTTAGCTGGACCGGAAACAGGTGACTATCAACAAGCATTCGAAACTGGAAAATCTTTAAGTAATTTGGCTTTGTTAAATTGCACGGTTGTTATTGATGATTTAGATAAATTTATGCAAGATCGTGCGCTATCGGCATGGTTGACGGGCAGTTTTCGCTGCGCGGCGATTAATAAAAGCCCAATGGCGATTGAAAAAGGCGAGTTTAACCTTTTTGTCGAGGACCACTTAGATCCTAGGGCAAAAAAAATGACTTATAAAATGATATTGCGCGATGAACACGGAAAGCAATTTTATTTTGATGGATATAAAGCAATTAAAGATGATCCAGGTTTTGATAGCTGGGACGATACTACAACTTTGTTCGTCGTAGTTTATGCTGGTTCAAGCAATACAGGAATTGAGGTGGCGCGCGGCATAGTCAACATAAAAGTAAAAGATTTGTATCGCCAACTCAAAAATATTAGAGTAATCGGCGCCAAAGGGATTGGGCAAAGATTGACAGCAACAAGCAAGTTTGGTCGGTTTTTTGCGGGAGAGATATTTGATATGTATGGTGGAATATTTGCCAGTAAAACCTATTTTGATCCAAACGCTGCTCCTAGGCAACAGCGAGATTTGCGGGTCAATCCGCCGGAAGTAATTCATTTTAAAACTGAGGATCAAACGTTATTAAAACTAACGCATTATAAAGGCGGGCGTAAGGGGCCTGTTTTATTGATACACGGCTTGGGCGTATCGAGTCGCATTTTTTCCTTGGATACAATTAACACAAACCTGACTGAGTACTTAGTTCAAAATCAGTACGATGTGTGGTTACTCGATTTGCGTTCTAGTATTGACTTGTCAGCATCGAATTTACAATTCACTCTTGATACCCTAGCTCAGCAAGATATGCCAGCAGCCGTTAGCAAAGTATTAGAATTGACTGGTCATAAAACCTTACAAGCGGTCGCTCATTGTGCAGGTTCAAATGCACTAGTCATGTCGCTATTGAATGGTTTACAAGGTGTGCGGTCGATGGTTTGCTCGCAAACTCTCACCGACTTTTACACGCCTAAGTTGACTCGATTAAAAGCAGGTTTGTTTATGCCAGGCTTAATGAAGCTGACGGGTATTAAATCTCTAAACGCTTATGTTGACGAAAACTCGGATTGGAAACAGAAGTTGCTTGATATGGCTTTAAGGTTTCATCCTCTTGAGTCTGAAGAGCGTTGTCAAAATGCTAATTGCCATCGAATCACCTTTATGTATGGTCACTTGTACGAGCATGATAAATTAAATACAGCAACGCATAATACATTGCATGAATTATTTGGTATTGCAAATATTAGTACCTTCGAGCACTTGGCATTAATGATTCGTAAAAAGAAGCTTGTCAACGATCAAGGGCAAGATACTTATATGAAGAACCTTAAAAACTTAAGATTACCTACTCTTATTTTGCATGGCGAAGAAAATGCCTGTTATTTGCCAAAGAGTACCGAAAAATCGCTTTTTCGATTGATAAAAGTTAATGGCAATGAGTATTATCAGCGAGAAATCATTCCAGACTATGGGCACATTGATTGTATTATTGGCGCCAATGCGTCAGACGACGTCTATCCTTATATCGTTAAACACTTAGACGCAAATTAGTTATTGGATGCCTTTGCGCGGCTGGATCTGCATCTGCAGCAATCGGCCTTAGCGTTCAGAGCAAGCATGGCTTGCGAAGTGATCCGCCCTTGCGTCCAGAGCAAGCATGGCTTGCGAAGTGATCCGCCAAAGCGTCCAGAGCAAGCATAGCTTGCGAAGGATTTCTCAAATTCATGCGTCGTTGCGAAGTTGCGTAAGCGGCTGAAGCAATCTCCCAAATACAATGAGGAGAGAATACTAATGACTTTAAAACACGAATGTTCTTTTTAGCTACAACTATTATCTGAATAATCCCTAAATCACGTGTATACTTAATTTTTTAAGAAGCATCAAAAGGCAGTACGGCTAAGAAGCATCAAAAGGCAGTACGGCTGAATATGAAAATGCTTCTTTAAGATTCAACTACTGGATAAACAGTTTTAGTAGGTTATTTCTTGGCAAACCAGACATTCAAAAGTAACTCATCGGTAGTTGTGATTCCGCCTGCAGAGCATTCTATTCAATTAGATTCAATAAGCGAGAACGCAATCAGCGTGGTTAAAACAATTTGCGCAGCAGGTTATGAAGCGTATCTAGTGGGTGGCTGTGTACGCGATTTACTGCTGGGGCTTCAGCCAAAAGATTTTGATGTAGCAACGAGTGCCACTCCTGAGCAAGTTCAAAAACTTTTCCCAAATTGCCGTTTAATTGGCCGGCGTTTTCGTTTGGCGCATATCTATTTTCGGCGTCAGCTAATTGAAGTTGCTACCTTTAGAGGTGCGGCGAATGAGGAAAACGAAAAACATGTTGCCGACGACGGGCGAATATTAAGAGATAATGTTTACGGAACTTTGGATGAAGATGCCATTCGTCGCGATTTAACTGTTAATGCTTTGTATTACGACGTCAATGAACAAACAGTTATAGATCTTGGTGAGGGAGTAAAAGATCTTGAAGCGCGAACGATTAAAATGATTGGTGACCCGGCAACTCGTTTTCGCGAGGATCCTGTTCGGATGTTACGTGCTGCGCGATTTTCGGCAAAACTACAGTTTGAAATTGAGCCTGAAACGAAAGGCGCTATTTTTGAACTAGCAGATTTATTAGAAAACATATCTTCTTCGCGATTGTTCGATGAGACTAAAAAAATATTTTTGTCGGGTTACGCGAAGGCTAATTACCAAGCCTTAATGGATTATCAATTATTCGGCAGCTTATTCCC
The DNA here is from genome assembly GCA_003233075.1 of Gammaproteobacteria bacterium. Taxonomy (GTDB): domain Bacteria; phylum Pseudomonadota; class Gammaproteobacteria; order SZUA-21; family SZUA-21; genus SZUA-41. The sequence continues at coordinate 7,077 of QIKQ01000375.1, read as the reverse complement.
GCAAACCCAGCATCGGCTGGATGCTGCTAGTGAGGGCATAGAATCAGACAAAAAAATGCTCGATATTGGCATACACAATACTGATTTAAGAGTGGAGCAGGGCAAACCAGTGACTCCAGCTTTTCTGTATGCCTTACTATTATGGCCTGAAGTAAGGTATAAGGCAGATTATTATCATAAACAAGAATCTATGTCTAAGAAACAAGCCTTAGATGTTGCAGGTTCAGAAGTTTCTTCATTGCAATTAACACGAACTTCTTTACCGCGAAGGTTTAGTTTACCTATGCGAGAAATATGGTCCATGCAGCCTTGGTTTGAGCAGAAATCTAAACCTCGCGTTAATCGATTAGTTTGCCATCCTCGTTTTAGAGCAGCCTATGATTTTTTATTGCTAAGAGCAGAGGTGGGGCAGGCCGACAAAGCGCTTGCGGATTGGTGGACACAGATTCAAGAACAAGAAGACATTCAAGAATTGCAAGCTCAAAGCAAAACTAAAAATGATTATCGCTCTAAGTCTACGCATAGGCGACCGCGCAAGAAACGCAGAAATTCAAATCATTAAGCTTAGTCTCAAGCATGATTGATGTTTATTTAGGTTTGGGTAGTAATTTACAAAACCCGATTGAACAAATTAAAATCGCTATACGTCAACTAAAATTAATAAAAGACTCAAATTTAATACAGAGCTCAAGCTTGTATCTAAGCAAGCCCATGGGTGGCGCGGACCAATCTGACTACATCAACGCAGTTGTTTTACTGCAATCTAAACTGAGTCCAACTGAATTATTTGCGGCAACTTCGAGTATAGAAAATCAACAGGGCAGAGTTCGCAGCACTCAGAAATGGGCTTCCAGAATAATAGATATTGATATAATTTTGTACGGAGATGAAAAAATAAACACAAAAGAATTGCAAATTCCTCATTACGACATCTCTGCAAGAGAATTTGTCTTGTATCCCTTGTATGAAATTGAACCAGAGCTTTACATCCCAGATCTAGGTGCTATAAAAGAACTAGTGAGTCGATGCGATAAAAAGGGACTTAAACAATTGGGGAATAATGAGTTTGATACACAGTGATAGCTGATAACGATAAGAAAATTCGCGAGATATCAAATAAGCGGTATATCGTAGTTGAAGGGCCAATCGGAGTGGGTAAAACTAGCTTAGCTAAACAACTTGCCAGCAGCTTTGGTTCGGAATTAATGTTAGAGGATGCAGTCAGCAATCCTTTTCTTGAAAGATATTATAATAATTCAGTTCAGGCAGCATTTCCGACTCAATTGTTTTTTTTATTTCAACGGGCACAGCAGCTGCAAGATATGCGTCAATCGGATATGTTTAATCCTGTGATTGTTGCGGATTTTTTATTAGAGAAAGATCGCTTATTCGCTGAGCTCACTCTGGATAATGATGAACTTGAATTATATCAGCAAATTTTTGATAAGCTTGATGTGCATGCCCCCGCACCCGATTTGGTCGTTTATTTACAAGCACCCGCGTCAGTATTAAGGCAGAGAATTCATAATCGAGGTTTAGCGATTGAAAGCAGAATTTCGGCCGAATATCTAACCGAAGTCGCTAATGCTTATGCGCGATTTTTTCACGACTATCAAGCGTCACCACTATTAATAGTGAATGCCGAAGAAATTGATCCAGCACATAATAGTTTAGATTACGAAATACTTAAAACTCGAATACTTGAAGTTGATAGTGGCCGACATTATTTTAATCCCATTCCAATCTCCGCCTAATTAAATTCTGTAATTCGGTTTCGTAGCCCGGCTCTAGGCAACTGCTACAGCAAAGCCCTACCATGCGCATCTCTGCGCGCGTAAAGAGCCGGGCTACGGGTTATAAATTCTCTGCACTCGCAATACCCCTGCAAACTGCGAATGAATAAAGGTAGCAAATATTCACTTTTTAACATTTATTTACAGCATGTTAGGCAAAATAGGTTACTATATTGCTTAATATTCGCTCTATTTGAATTGGAAAAAGATGACAGATTATGCAAACCCGAATAGCGTAAATCAGCCTAAAAAAATTAATGTAAAAACGCTTGCGGAAATGAAACAGCAGGGTGAGAAAGCAGTCATGCTGACCGCTTATGATGCTAGTTTTGCACATATTATTGATCAAGCGGGTGTTGAAATGATTTTGGTCGGTGACTCGCTGGGAATGGTTATACAGGGTCATGATTCAACCTTGCCAGTGACGGTTGAACATATAATTTATCACAGTCAATGCGTAGCAAGAGTGTGTAATAGAGCTTTGCAAATCGCTGATATGCCGTTTATGAGCTATCGTGATAAAGGTTTTGCTTTAGAAAACGCGGCTCGCTTGATGCAGGAAGGCGGTGCTAGCGCAGTCAAATTAGAAGGCAGCAAAGAGCAGGCTGATATTATTACTGCTTTGGCTATCCAAGGTATACCCGTGTGCGCACATTTAGGCTTGCGACCCCAATCGGTACATAAGATTGGCGGTTATCGTGTCCAAGGCCGGGATGAGTTAAGTGCAAAGCAAATGCAAGAAGACGCGATTAACTTTGAAGCCTCAGGTGCAGATTTACTTTTATTAGAATGTGTACCCGCTAAATTAGCAAAGAAAATTAGTGAAAAGCTAAAAATACCGGTGATTGGTATAGGTGCTGGTTCGGATACAGATGCACAGGTATTAGTTTTGCATGATATTTTAGGCGTGAGTGTTGGCAGAATACCAAAATTTAGTAAAAACTATATGCTTGATGCGGATACTATTGAGGCGGCAATCAAACAATTTATTTCAGAAGTAAAAGCGGGTCAGTTTCCGAGCGAAGCTCATAGTTTTAAATAAAAATGAGCGGCAAAAAGTTTAAATATAAAGGCATTACTGAGATAGCATGTTAATAGTGGATAACAATGAAACCTTACGCCAAAACACCGAAGAGTGCCGACGACAAGGTCAATCGATCGCATTTGTTCCGACTATGGGTAATTTGCATAAAGGTCATCTTGAGCTAATCAAGGTCGCCCAAGAAATGGCCGACGTTGTCGTTGTTAGTATATTTGTTAATCCGCTGCAATTTGGTAAAAATGAAGATTATGGCAGTTACCCAAAAACCTTAGGCACGGATTCGCTTGCGCTTTGTTCAGCTAAAGTAGACTACTTATACGCGCCCAGTGTAGAGCAAATTTATCCCAACTTAAGCAGTAAAGACGATAAAATCCAAACGCGAATTTATGTGCCAAATTTATCAGATCAATTGTGCGGCGAGTTTAGACCTGGTCATTTTGAAGGGGTAACGACAGTTGTTGCGAAGTTATTTAATGTTGTACGACCTGATTTTGCGATGTTTGGCGAAAAGGACTTTCAACAGTTTATCGTCATAAAGCACATGGTTGAGGATTTAAATTATCCAATTGAATTAGTTTCGGTGGCGACAGTGAGAGAAGAAGACGGCTTGGCTTTAAGTAGTCGTAATCAATATTTAACGTCAGCAGAACGAAAACAAGCACCTAGGTTACAGCAAATTTTAAAGAATACGCGCGAACGAATATTACGCGCTCAGAAGGATTATTTTTCTTTGGAAAAATTGGCAATGAAGGAACTGACTGAATCTGGATTTATAGCAGAATATGTCAGCATTCGAAATGCAAAAAGCTTAACTGAAGCAGAACCTAACTCGGCTGACAAGGATCTTGTTATACTAGCTTCTGCTCATTTGGGTAAGGCAAGGTTAATCGATAATATCAAATTTACTTTAAAATAAATTTAAATAAGTTTTCGTAATAGCTAGGCAATTATTAGGAGAGAGAGTTTGGCAACCATTTTTACTCATGCAATTTTAGCCGGAAGTCTGAGCCAAGTTGCTCCTAAATTAGAAAAAAAAGAAAAAATTCGTTTAATTATATTATTACTGACAGTCTCCGTAATACCAGACCTTGATGTGCTCGCTTTTGCTTTGCACATTCCCTATGAGCATCCATTGGGTCACCGCGGATTTAGTCATTCAATTGTTTTTGCGTTTTTGATGGCAATGTTAGCCAGTGTGATAGTAATACCAAAGTCAGAGTGGTTTCAGCTTAAATGGTGGTGGATTTTATTTCTGATTTTCTTGGCTGGTGTGTCTCACGGAATATTGGATGCAATGACAACGGGCGGCAAGGGCGTAGGTTTTTTTATTCCCTTTGATTCAAGCCGTTATTTTTTTGATTGGCGTCCAATTAAAGTATCGCCGTTTGGCACGCAATTTTTTACCGATAGAGCCTGGTTAATACTAAAAACAGAGATTATTATTATTTGGATTCCGGTTTTGCTGGCGACAATTGCAGTCAGAATTGCGCGTCGCTTGAACAAAAGCTCAAAAGCCACTTAAATCTTTTTAAGGCGCTCTTTGGTCTACTTTAGGGCACCATTTAGACCTTGTTACGCAAATTGCTATGGTTTGGATGGGCATATCCTTTAAAAAATAGGTATTTTCACTGCTAAGTTGGCGCTACTATTTGTGCAGCTTAGCAATATGAATCGCAATTTGATTGAATCTCAGCCAGCATTTTTTTAATTCCCGTTAAATTAACTAAATAGATTGGAAATGATACAAAAAAGTGGACAAAGTATGCTGCAAAGCGGCGTAGATTACATTACAATCATATCGGCTTAATTAAATCGTGTAACTATCTGATCTGGCACTAAATTATATGAGTAGAAGAAGAAACAGAGATACAAGAGATGACGATCTGGATTTAGGTCTTGATGACTTTGGATCTGGCGGTATGGGTTCAAACCGACGAGAACGCGGCCGAAGACCGCGAGCACCACAGGGTGGCGGTGGCGGCGGTGGAATGTACGTAGTCATTGTACTGATAATCGCTGGCGTTGCAGCAGGGTTTTATACAGGCTGGTTTGATCAATTTTTTACAAAAAAAGTCGTTGAGCCAGTTGTTAAGAATGGCACACTAAGAGTAATAAGTCAGCCCGATGATGCGTCTGTTTATATTAACGAGAAGTTATCCGGCCAAACCCCCTTTGACGCGGATACTTTAAAAGAAGGCACTTACCAATTACGCGTCGAAAAAACTGGTTTTAAACCTTACAATGCTGATGTCATTATTGTGGCTGATCAAATTAAACGAGTGAAAGCGGTGCTCGAAGATTTTAATTATGGTCTGACGATTAAAACATTTCCGAAAAAAGCAAAAATTCAAATACTAAATATAAAAGGCAAATATAGCCCGCAAATAAAACTAAAGCCTGGTAAATATAGCGTCCAAGTATCCGCGCGTGGTTTTAAAACTAAACGTCAAGACGTAGTCGTTTTTGATGCGGCTAAGTCGATTTTTATAGAGCTTAAACCGACCAAAAAACGTTACAAGCTCAGTATAGCGATTGAACCTTCGCAGGCTGCAGCCATTAGTAGTATTGAAATTTTAGAATCAGATAAAGATTACAAAAATGGTATTTCACTTAGATCAGGCGATTACACTGTTGAAGTCAAGGCGCCTGGCTATGCAGCGGTGACACGTAAGGTAAGTGTTTACGGTGCTTCGCAAACAACCACAATTAAGCTGCAAGGCAAACCTGTCAGCTTGATAATCAAGGTGATACCTAAGACGACTAAAATTAAGTTTACTAACTACGATAAGCCATACACGAAAGGCATGAGCCTGATGCCAGGCCAATATCAAGTTGAATTGAGTGCAAAAGGCTTTAGAACCCGTAAAGAAGCCATTGTAGTCACTGAACCTAAAATCGCCTCATTTAATTTAGCACTCGATGTGTATGCGGTTAATGTCAAGGCAAAACCTGATAGCGCAACTATTAAATTTATTTCACCAAAAGGTTTGAAGTTTATTGGTAAAAATAAATACAAGCCAGGCAAATATAAAATTGAGCTGAGTGCAAAAGGTTATAAAAAATTAGTCAAAAGTTTTACTATTAAAAAGAAAGATATTAATTTATCACTCAAGCTAAGCAAGTTGGCATTTCCATTTACGATTAACACGGAGCCTAAAAACGCAAAAATCGCCATTTTAAATATAAAAGGCAAGTACTCGGCAGGCATGAAATTGCCGCCAGGTAAATACAAACTTAAAATTACTGCTGCGGGTTATCGAAGTAAAACGGTGACAGTCGCCGTAAAAGATAAAGAAGTGAACAAAACAATCGAATTAACAGATGATAAATACGCTTTAATTATTAAAGCTAATCCAGCGGACTCCTCCGTTCGGATTCTTGATCCTAAGATGGACTATGTGGCGGGACAAAGATTAAAGCCAGGCAGTTATCGAATTGAGATTTCTGCTCCAGGTTTTAAACCGGAACAAAGACTGATTACAGTTCGCAATAAGACAGTCACCGTTAAAGTGACTTTAGCCGAAGCAGTGTATGCGCTTACGGTTAAAACAACACCCGCTAATGCAGCCGTTAAAATTTTAGATTATCCAGAGCCTTATGTCGCGGGTATGAAGCTAATACCGGGTCGCTATCAGCTTGAAATTACTGCGCCAAGCTATGCGCCTATGAAAAAATGGGTAACAATTGAAAGCAAAGATGAAAATATTTTTGTGCTCTTAAAAGAGTCCCTAGTTAAATTAACGGTAGTTAAATTAACGGTGATAACCAAACCAAAAGGCGCGCAAGTTTCTATTGTTGATTTTCCGACTGAATATAAAGACGGTATAGAATTACCTTCTGGTACTTACTTAGTTCGAGTTGAGAAAAATGATTATCAAGCTAAAGAAAAACGAATCACAATAGCAAAAGAGGACATGAGTATTTCAATTAGCCTGAATTATAAACGCGTACTTCGTTCAGCTCATGCGTTTGAACCGCAAATGATTGTGATGCGCAAGGGCTCTTTCACTCTTGGCTCTAGCAGCAAAGAAAAAGGCCGACGTGGCAATGAAGGTCCGCAAAGAAAAGTAAGTTTTGCTAAATCATTTGCGATCAGCAAAACCGAAATTACTTTTGAGCAATATGATCGTTTTGCACAAGAAACAGGGCGACCACGACCAAGTGATTCCGGCTGGGGCAGAAGAACGCGGCCAGTGATCAATGTTTCTTGGAATGATGCTAATGCCTTTACGCAGTGGTTAT
>QIKQ01000351.1 GCA_003233075.1 Gammaproteobacteria bacterium | reverse complement strand
ATCCTAAATAAATCAGTTGAACTCTACTGCGGCTGCATAACGCACTAAATCTAAAAGATTTTTCAGGCTATTTCCAACTCACCGTATAGGTAATACGCTTTCGTTTTAAATAGCCTGAAAAATATTTTATCTTCAGCACCTTACGCACCCTCGCTACGAGTCAACTGATTAATCTAGGATAATCGCTTCTGATTGAGAGTTCTTAATAAACCCCAACGTTGCATAAAATGTTGGCTTCTTAATCGAGTATTATAGGCTCTCACGCAGTATTTTCTAGTGCGAGCATAGTTCATTCTACGTGAGTTCTAGAAAATACGAGTACGAGCCTAAAATGCCGATAAAAATAGAGTGAAATGCTTCTGATCCGATATTTTATGCAACGTTGAGGTAAAGGATATAAAGTCTGCTTCTGGCAAGAGGGTATTGTGTTTTTGTTCTGAATTCCAAGTACAAGTAGAAACTATTTCACCATTCTTTTTCAATTCAAAGGCATAGACTTGGGAAAGCCTGCTTGTCTGTTGATATTTTTTTAGAAGTTCATTCACCTCCACGAGCTGACTATTGTAGCGATTAATGCGCCATTTTTGATTTAGATTCCAAATGGAAAGGAGTTTAGGATTTATTGCAGAATCGGGAAAACTGTACCAGGTCTGATTGCGGTGTGTCAAAGTAAGACCTGTTAAGGATTTAGTATCCTGTTCTAGTTGATATGTGACAATCTCCGCCAGTCTGTTTAAATTTTGATAATCTTTTGCGCCGGTGACATAGAGGCAATTGCGATTAGGAATGGCAACGACTGGATCACCGCAAAGTTTTAGACGGTAAAATAATTCGGGGATTAACAAGCGAGAAGCATCAAAATCATCTTGCCAGGGAGATTGATATAAGCCAGGTTTTAATTCGAGAAAAGAATCTGTGCTCACTGCTGTCCCACAAATATTTTATTTCGATGTGTAACAGTTATAGAGCGATCAGATTGCACTCAACGTTCCCCGTCGTTGCGAGACTGCGTCAGCAGATGACGCAATCTCCCGATCTAAGTCATTGAATTGTGGAGATTGCTTCGGTGTGATCAAAGATCACACCTCGCAACGACGAATTCTTTTTAGATTTTTCTAATCATAATGGTGAATAATCTTGCGATTTTTCAGTTTATTAACGAGCGTAAGCTAAGTTCTAGTTTCATGTCTCAAATCGACATTCTATCGAATGACCTCATAGGAATAGCGTTTAATCAAATATTATCACAAATTGTGGGACAGCAGTGAATCTGTGCTCCTTTCTCTTAAATTATCGATGGCTATTTCAAATGCTTCACCCTGACTTAACTGCTAGGTCTTTAATGTTTCGCCGGACAAGGTTGAAATACTATTTTCTGAATTGTATTGTAAGAGTGATATGAAATCCTGGTTTATCGCTTTGTTGATAATGGAGACAGGTCTTGCATATTCAAATTGACTAAGGATGCGCATTGTTTCTACGAAACCATTTTCTCTTACACCCGGTAAAATGTCATTTTTGGCGGAGTTCAGATGCTTAGGAAAAGAACGCCCACAGTTCTCTAAAATCGATTGTATAAATTTTTGCAATACTGCGTGCCGATTTTTTGGTTTTTCTTCTGAGAGATAAGCTCGATGAGCATTTGACAAATAAGAAATTGAACCTTTGCTACCCAAATGGAGACAAAACTGATCGGCTTGATAGCTTATTTTTTGACTGAATCCAAGATCGACTAAAGTTTTTCGACATAAACTGGCAAATTCATCATTAGTTAATTTTAATTTTTTTAAAATACTCATTTGTAAAACCTAGTAGCGCCCCTTTTAAATACTATCTTAGTGACATTTAGCTTATTCCAAGATAGGGCTAGGGCGTCTAATTATTATTAGTGCGATGACTTATAGGCTTATACTATCATTACTGAGCATCGGAAAAAATCCAAAGATTACAGGCTTTTTACTTGAACTCGCTCAAAGGATATTTTTTTAAGTTTATCTTGCTTAATTGCTTCGAATACATCCTTAATTCGTTCAGTTGAGAAATACCAGCGCAGAATTGCTTCACCATTTGGAAGATCAAAGTTAACAAGTACTACATCATTTTCTTTTTTCCAAAGCGGATCATCTGTTTGTTTTGGGTTAGCGTATAAATTTTCCCAAGATTTCTTATAGCCACCACCGCCTTGAATGACTAAGTGATAAAAGCCAGTTGTCTTGCAGTTTGCATAAAGAAAGCCGTGGCTACCTCGAAAGATGGTTTTAATTTTATCTATTATCTCAATAATCGGTTGTTTTTTGCCATTCTTAATTAAATTGCCACCAATTTTAGTAGTACATTGAATGCTGCTACTTGGTTCTTTCAATTTAGTGATTGTATTTTTTATTCCGGATATTTTTTCCCAGCAAATAGACTTATTGGATATAAGTGTTTTCAAGGATTTTTCAACGGAATTGCTTTCTATTATTTTAAAAAAATTAGATTTTTCGTAAATAAGCTTTCCAACTTCAACATTGCAAGCCTTTAGTGCATAGTAAAGCGAATTTTTACCTAGTTCATCGACGGCATGAAGATTGGCGCCTAATTTGATGGCTTTGACTATGTCTGCTAAATCACTGTCGTCTTTTACCATCTTGACTAGTGAGTATATTTTAACATCACTGTTATCTGAGTTGTCTAGAGTAGATTTAGAATCGTTTGTTGATTTTGTGTCATTACTTGTTTTCGACGGGATAGTCGTAGTTGAATCTGACTGAACAGTGCGGACTAAATGAGTTAAGTAATCGCTTGTCGTTTTATCTTTTATATAGTGCTTTGCGGTGTGCCCTTCAATGTCTTTTAGTTTAATGTCTGCGCCGCTATCGGTTAATAGCTTAACCATTTTGTAGCTGCAAGCATGATGAAGAGCAGATTTTTTGTTGTCGCTTGTTGAATTAACTTTAGCACCGTTTGTTAGTAAGAACTCTACAACGCCAATGCCATTACTGCGTGCAGCTGCTTGCAAGGCAGTAAACCCGTTTCGATCTTTTAAGTTTGAATCAGCGCCCGCATTTACTAAAAGCTTGGTCAAATCCAAATTAGCAAATCGAGCTGCTTCTTTAAGTGCAAAAGTTTCTCTGTTTGGAGTCAAATTATTTGCCGGCACACCTAGGTTAAGTAAAAAGCGTGTATTTACATAATTTTGATTTTGAATGGCACCCATTAGCATTGTTTCGCCAAAAACAAAAATAAGGACAAAGCTAACCAAAAAAGCATTGATTAGAATGCTGCCAACGATAATCTTTTTGCTATTGTTGTCTGATTTAAATGAACGAATTATAGAGGACATAAGTTCGCTAACTAGACAGGCTAGAATATAAAGAAGTGCTAAATTAAATAATAGATTGAAAAATAATAACTCAGAAAAGTCACCACGGCCGTAAATATAGTAGACAAATGGATAGCCAATATTTATTTGCTCTTTGTAAGAAATTAGGCAAACCGCGTCGCCTGGAATGAGATTGAATTGGTATTGTTGGATTAAGCAAAAAGCAGCAACGAGTGCAAACAAGAATACTTTAATTAGCGTTGGTTTTACTAGTTTCACTAGCCAATTGTTCATGGCGTTACTCTTTTTGTGCCCAATAGTGTTTAGGCTAATATGGCAGACTATGTGTATTCAGTCAATCTATGCTTAAGGAGCCTCTGATTAACTCCTGAAGCAGTTGGTACTGCGTTAAATCAATTTTCAAAACACGGAGCCGCCGCATAACGGCAGTCTAGGGCTAAACTCCGTCTTTTCGAATTGATTTGCCCTTGCTATTCTCAGCTTGATAATTAATCAGAGGCGCTTTAAGTGGCGTGGTACTCAATTCCTCCAAAGGAGTGCGCTATTAGAAAAGATTTCGCATAAATAAATATTAAACAATGATTAAGCTAAAAATTCATTGAGTGAATTGCTAAGCAGTTGCTCTTCTTCTCCATTGATAAAGTAAACGGGGCAATCTTCCGTGCCCATTTTTATTGCAATTACATCGTTGAACTCATTGTGGTCTTCGCCAATGGAAGCTAATGGCAACCATTTCAGGGTGTCTTTATTGAAATTTTCTGCGGCCCATTGCAAATTAGGAAACTCATTGAATAAAATTTCTGAGTCGTTGAATTTCTTTTCGCCGTTGAAGTCAACATATTCATACGACTTCATGAAGTTCTTATATCTTTCTGGCAATGTAGTTTTAAATTTAGTTTCCAAAAAGTCGATATAATTTTCTTCAGGATATTCTAAAGTTTCAAGAAAGCTAGTCAATGAATCGGCGATTTGCTCGTATTGTACTTCCGAAGTCTCTCCATCGATTTCACAATGAAAGACTGCACACATGGGGTCACTGGCATTAATCGTTAAATAGGTATCATCGATGATTTCAGTATCGTGCAATATTCCAATGGGAATATATTCAGCGATATCTGAATCAAAGAATTCTTCAAACATGTATTCATCCCAGTCAAAATGAACTTCAGTTGTTTCTGAATAGGTTTCTTTGTCCAAACTGTTAATTATCATTCCACTAAATTGATCAAACTCTTCATCAGCACGAAATTTTTTATAACACTCTGGAACGCTAACACCGGCATTGTTTAATATTTCAATGTACGTCATTTCTAATCTCCGATAATTACCAAAATTTTAAGAAGTATAATACACAAATTGAAAGAGTACGAATAAAGACATGTGATCTTGTTCATAAATATTTTATTAAATGGTTTGCACTAGAATAATTAAAGTAGAAATGGGATTTAGTTCCATATTAATACTGTGTTTCTAATTATAAAAATTTGTCGTACTATTAACTATGAAAATTAACTTTTTGTTTATAAAAAAATTTTTGAGCGTGAATCAATCAGGAGCGAGTCACTCAGAGCGTTTGATATCAGCGCTAGGAGGATTTATATCTATTTTTCTAATTATTTATATATCCCAATCAGTGCTGGAACTAAAAGACAGCGCTATTATTATCGCATCAATGGGTGCTTCTGCAGTACTGCTATTTGCGGTCCCTCACGGTCCCTTATCTCAACCCTGGGCATTAATCGCAGGTCATCTAATATCAGCAATAGTTGGTGTTAGCTGCGTAAAAATCTTTGGCGTCAATATAATATCCGCTAGCATCGCGGTTGGAGTGGCAATCGGACTTATGTACTATATGAGATGCCTGCATCCACCAGGTGGAGCGACAGCACTTTCGGCAGTGCTGGGGGGCGAGAGTATAAATGCGCTTGCTTATCAGTATGTATTGACACCTGTACTAATTAATATACTAGTCATTATCTTAATTGCCATTATTTTCAATTTTATCTTTACATGGCGTCGATACCCCTTATGTTTTCAGAATAGAGTTAAATTAGATGAAGGCGATGGCTCTAGCGAGCACGATAATTCGATATCGCACGGTGATTTTGTTTATGCACTAAGCAAAATTGATTCGTTTATTGATGTAAGCGAAGAAGATTTATTAAGAATTTACAGTTTGGCGACTGAGAACGCCAATAAGAGATATTTTCCTTTAGATGGCATTAGGCTGGGAAAATTTTATAGTAATGGTGAATACGGCGATAAATGGTGTGTACGTCAAGTGGTTGATGAATCACAAGATGCAGATCCGGAAAAATATCAGATTATATATAAAGTAATCGCTGGCGAAAAAAGACGAAGTTCTTCCTGTAACTCTTTACTCGATTTTGCTCGCTGGGCAAAATATCAAGTAGAATTAGACGAGGAAAATTGGAAAAGGGTTGACCGCTAATGTAACCCAACTTTAAAAGAGCTGGGAAGAGCTGGGTTACATAGGATGAATTAATGATTGATCTAACGATTTACGTTTAATGAAACTGTACGAGATCTTTTGCTGCCATCAGCATTTGCAACTGATTGTTTTAAAATTATTTTTGTACGCGTAATTTTTTGAATCGATATTTGCTTATTAATACATTGACCTACTTTCATGCGTATGGTTTTACTATTTCTAATTTTTAATAAAGCAGCGTTACCATCGTGTTGTTTTAATAAGCCAAGAAACTTGATTTCGGCAATATTGGCTCTTATATTTCGATTGCTTTGGCATGCTATAGAAGCTTGTGTACCCGAATAAAGTGATTTAGGGGAATTAATAGTGAATGAATGGAAGGGGTCAGTGTTCTTGCTGCCAAGTTGAATAGATTTCGATGTTCGTTTGCTTAATCTAGGGTAGCTAGGTTCTAGGCTCGTAATATCATAACTAAGTGGCTGATTATTTTCAGAGTTAAGCGCAAAAATATTTAAATAGCCGCTTAAGGTTAAGTCGGTTGACTTAATATTATTAAAGTCAGGTTCGATTTGAATGCCGGTCAATCCAATTGTATGTTTATCTTTCGCTAGGTTTTTAAGAAACTGACTTAACTGAGGGTAGGTGCCCTTAATTTTAATGCTAATGGGTAACTCTATTACTGGCCCATCACCTGATTGTTCATGAGGCTTAAATTCTGAATAGTTGGTAGAGCTTTCTTTAGCCATCGTGGTCAAATTAATTAAGATAGCATCTAATTGCTGTGGTCGAACCAGCGCTTTGGATTCTTGATTAAATAAATTACGAGTATTAGCTAGCTTTTTCTCAAGGTCCTCAATCATTTTTGGTCGAGAGAGTATTTCATTATTGCCTTCGTCGAGAGATCGAATGGAACGAAATTGCAGGCTGACTCTAAACTCATATAACTTCTGAGTACCTTTGTGGCCCTTTGATGTTGAAACAACATTAAAGGTATGACCTTCAGCGATTGCGACACTTTCCAAGGTATCTGCGTTCTGTAAATTCTGGACATAAGATTTAACAGTTTCTTCGGAATCTGCCATGCCAGATATTTGATAGTTTAAATCTTGGCCAACAATGCTCATAATTCGAATACTGCTTGGTGTTGCTTGTTTGGTAATATCGAGCAGTTTACTAAGCGACTTACGGTGGTGGCTTGAGTCTTTAATGATATTGATACCATCTTGGTATTTTTTAATTTCTAATTGAATATTTTTAAATTTATCTAATTTCGCTGGATTAATATCAGCAATGTCGCCTTTCAGCCCTAAGCCGTTTAAAAAATCATTAAAGTAGGCGCCAAGTCTTGTTTCTATTGCTTTTTCACAGCGAATGGTTTGTTTTTCGTCAAATCGATTTGATTGAACCATGACTAGGTTTTTGCGATCAATTTTCTTAACTTGACGACGAAGGGTAATTTCACCTTTGGGCGCGTTAATATCTTTGTATAAACTTTCTTTACCTTTGATAACGGGTACTTCATAAGAAACAATAGAAATCAGGAAATCATTGTGTATTTTGTATCGACCTTTCGCAAAGTGAGAAACGCGTTGAATCTTGACGCTTGAGGTAATGTCGGTTTTGTGAAAAATTCTAACTTGGCCGTTAGGAAAAAAAGTGATACCGCCCTTGGTGATGTCAGCATCAATACAAGCCCATGTACCAATAATATTTTTTTCTATTGTTTGCTGGCTAACGCTACAGGATGCGATTAGAACGATTAAAATCAATATTAAGCATTTAAAGAAGCCTGACATACCCATTATCCTCCATTTATCTTTTATACAGGATTTATTAATACTAAATCCAATTATTAGAAAAGTCTTATAGAAAGTCTTGTTTTTAAAAATAATTATTAATTTATGATACTACTTTGAGTAATAATGACAATTAGAAAAGCGAAAAGAATTCAATCTAGTGAAGTTTAAATTAGGTTTGTGGGTATTTCCGCACATTTAGTCAAGCTATTGAATTATCTGTAGAAATCGCGGGTATTTAGAATGTCGGAGTAAATATGAAATAAGCAGGCTAGGTTCCTTAGGCCAGAATCGAGATGACACATGGCGCGGAAAAGAATTTGTATTTAGGGGTTTCCACGATTGAACCTAGATAAATCAATTGATTGCTTTTATAAGATTTAACGCTATGATTTACCGTTATTTTAAGCCTAAACCAATGCTCACCGAAAAGGTGAGCATGCTACAACCTAATGACCTGCTGTGTCACTAAATTTTCTGATAGTCGTACTTTTTTTTAGGTTTACTTCGACGATATTTTTTTATGTAGAAGCGGCTGCGATACTTGGTGCCATATTTAAAGTACTTCTTTTTGCTAAAAGCTTTGATGGAGCTTTTACTTAGTGAGCCGTGAATATTATAGGTTCCAGCAGATAAGGTTATATTTTTTTTATTATAAGGTCTTATCGAGACTGACTTAGCGCCACCTGGTCCGTGATAACTAATATAGAGAGTGTGCTTAGTTGCATTGTTTATGCGCCAGATACTGTAAGAGCCACCTGTTTTACCGTATTCCTTTGGATCCGGAAAACGACTGCCCGAGCTACTTGAGCCGCCCGAGCTTGAGCCACTTGAACCATAAGGTCTGGAGTAAACACTAAAATACTTAGTCGCAACCCATCTATCTTCAATGTAGAGTCGTACTTTATACCGACCTGAAACCCATAAGCCGGATGTACTATAGCCTGATCTGAGGGTGTAATATCTTCTGCCGGAACCTTTGGGTACGACAAATTTTAAACTAGGCGCGGCCATGAGCTTGCCACTGGGAGTATAGACTTTAGCTTGAGCTTTGAATCTATGCCTGCCAAGCTTGTATAGATTATGAACTAAAAATTCGACGTGAATATATCGAGTATTTTGTTTAGAAAAGACTGACAAGTAGGTTCTGTATTTTACCCGAGGCACTTTATATCCAGCTTTTACAAATCGCATTGATTTGTATGTCACATCAATTGAAAAAACGGGTGTTGATATTGCCAGAATTGCAAATGCGATGAAGAGGCTTGTAGCTAGTCCAAGAATTCTGAAATTCTTATATTTTTTAATCATGTTAAATTCTCTAAAAGTCAGTTTATAATTCCATCAGCTATAATGAATTAGCGCACCATTCCCTAGAGTGCTTTAATTTTTTTAATAATTGCCTGCTCTAAATTAGCATAATAACCATAGTAATATAAAGTCTTGTATGGCATTTAACCGTGATTTATTTGTCGGTATATAATCGGGATAGGTTTTTAGCCAGTCAACTTAGTATTAATGTAAAGAATAGCAGATTATAAATGGACTATTTGGCGCTAAGAGTGTGTTTAAATAGCTGAATTATATTAGTTGATGAAGCTTAAAATAAATTAAAGATAAATAGAGTTAAATAAGTTACTTAACTTTGAATCTTAGGAAAGTGATATTCAGCCATATGAAATTAAAAAATTTAGGTTTAACTCTAAAACTAATGGTGGGCACTATCTTGGCGTACCATTTCTCACTGCTTGCGTCACAATTTAGCCATCTTAGTATATGCGATGAATACCTTTTGCCTAATGTATTTTTTCTAATGAGTGTGTTAGTGCCTGCTGTATTAGTACTGATTTATATTAATAAATTTCCTCTGATTAGTTTTACAATGGCTCTTTGTGGAGTACCACTTTATTTACTCTATCTTTTCTACCCGCAAAAACTCTATATTGAATCGTTTGTTCAAAAAGTATGTGATGCCTACAGTCCAGATAAAATGTATTTTGGGAACTGGTCTGACTATGATTCAATAATAACGTTTTTCTCGAAGACGGAAGTCGCTAATTATTTTAGTTTATTTGGCTGCGCACTATTAATTTCACTTGTTGGACTAATTAGTTTATTAAGGCCACTAAGGCAAAAGCCAAGTGAATCTAACGCAGAAAATGAAATTGCTGATGAGAATCAGGCAGGCAACAAAGAAGATAAGTCTAAGGAAATTTAGTGAACTTTGCTATTAATTCAATAGCTCAGATGAATCTCAGCGATTGAGGCGCTACAAAATCTATTGCTTGAATAATTTGTTTAATCTTAAAAGACTGCGTTGCAGGGTGGAGGTTAAAGAATTTCTTAAATAAATTAAACGTAAAGGAATAGCTTTCGTTATTCTCACTTTGCCTTGGTCCGGCAACATTTAGTCTAACGAGCTTATGTTCACTAATAAAATTATGCAATTTGTTGGCAGCTAACGTTGAGTTAGATTTTAGAGCATCAATTAATAAATAGGGTTTCGCATAACAATCACAGTAAGAAAGGGCTAATTGCGTGCCACCATAGGGCCGCGAAAAATAAATTATTAAACTAGCATCTGAGTGAAGCACATTGAGTTTAGTTCTTTCGGCGTAGCCGCCTTGCACTTCATGTAAGGGATAAGATTGGTCAATTATACCATCTTCAGCCAATCTTCCTTTAGGGCACCAACCCGCGCATTGATAATTATATTTTTGCGCAGCATCTAATGCAGCGCGATCTACGCCGGTTTGTCCACCTGAAAAAATAACTAATTTATTTTGCGTACGCACTTTTGGATAAGTCATTTTTGATTCCACTTTTAAAGTTAAAAACCAAAATATTTATTACTCTAGCTATTTGTTAACTTTTCCAAGTCCGTATGGATTTCGTTCTAACGAGCATTAATTATTAATGCAAAACAACGGCGTGCTTCTATCGCATAACTAATTCTTAGAAAAGAAGAATTAAGGATCTAATGACCAGCCATTTTCAGAAAGTATAGCTTTAGTTCTACGAAATTGCTGCCGATTGGTAATAAAATTTACCGATGTACCTTTTTTTCTATAAATTGTATATATGATATAAATTTTAATGGATCTCGCGGGCAGCATTAGGCCAACTAATACACCCGCGAAAGATGAGATGGCGAGTATTGGCAAAAAAGTGGAGACGGCAAAAGATATTCTTGGCCATTGATTGGTTTCATAACGCTCTACGCCTAGAATCCACAAGCATAATATGAACCCTAGTAAAGTACCCAAAGATAAATATTTTATAAATTTGAAGTTTTTATATTTTATATCGCGGAGTTCTTCGTGACCAATACCCTTAATATTTTGCCGATTAGTTTTTGAAATTAGTATGGTATCGCCTAATTGGTTTATAGCGGCGATATAAATAAAATTCGCATCAATACTGCAAAAATGGCTATCCACTTCAAGTTCAAGATGATTGTTCGTGTCTTGATTTAAAGTTGATAGGGGTTGATTTAGAATGCCACAGGAAAACTTATATGCTTTGCTTGATTTTGCCTTGTTCTGGTGTTGAGTAGGTTTTTTCTTCTTAGCTTTTTTCTTATTAGTAGATGCGCTCTCATCGACGCGATCAATTAAAATCGGAATTTCTGCATCACCCGTATTCGGCTTATCCACTTTCTTTTCTTGAGTACGTTTTAATTTAGCAGCATTATTTTTGGCTTGTGTTTGCGCTTGTTTTTGCGCTTGTTTTTGCGCCTGTTTTTGCGCTTGTTTTTGTGCTTGTGCTTGTGCTTGAGCTTTTTTGTCTTGTTTACTTGGTTTTAAATCATATTTAAGTTCGTCTCGCGCGGGATTGATACTTAATATACTATTATCTTCTCTTTGAGCGGGAACCGATATCGTGGGTGTATATCTAGGCTCCATCGATGCATAGAGCAGCTGTCTGGTAATTATTCTAAATATTACAAAACCAAATGCAGAAATAGCCGCGTAGTGCCACCAAGACGATTGGTGGTAGAATGATAAAATACTGAGAGAAATAGTCGCAAGCAAAGAGAAAAAACTCATCGCTTCAAACAGAAGTGTTAATGCTTTAAATCTTGTTTGATATCTAGGCATATTAATGTTTAATCAAATATCCAAATTAGGCTAATAATTACGTAGAAATATACGACGATCCAGCGTGCAAATAGACACAACTAGAGGTGCCCTTAATAGAGTTTACTCTATTTTATCTCCCTATATTTGAAATTTAACTTCTTGCTTGCAGAGCACCAATCTATATTCGTCTACCTGTTTAAAACCAAGGGAGTTATAACAGTTTTGCGCTGCTTTATTGTCAGCTTGAGTGAATAAGATCGCCTTTGGAATTTTATTAGACCAGCAATCAAATAATGCGGCAGCGAGAACGGATCTGCCGTACTCTCGGCTTCTATATTCCAGGGGTGTCCAAACTGAGCCAACGCCAATGGCTTCTATAGTTTTTGCATTTATACTACATGTAGAGACTAGTTGTTTTTCGCATTCAAGCACCCAGGTGCTGTCTTCGCGTAGCGCTAAACGAGCTGATTTTTCCCATGCTTGCTTTAGTGTTTGGTTTGTTTTGGCGTTTAATGCTTCGTTGCTATATTTAAGCATCCACTGGCAAAATAATTCTAAATCCTTTTCTTCTAGTTTTCTGGCAATCACATCACCAGAGCTAAGTTTTTTTGGGATTACTAAATTCGATAATTCTAAACAGTAAGTAACAGAATTATCGTTGAGTTGAATATTGGATTCATCACTAAAAAGTAATTTTTTAATTTGCTGGGTGGCATTGTTAGGTCCTATTAATCCTGAAACAGGTCTGTTAGTAGATTTCAATAATAAACTAAGCAATTCCTGTAAGCCTTGTTCAGCTTGAATTGCGATCATGCCATTCCAATAATGCGCGATTAGGCCAATGAGTTTAGAATTTTCAAAGCAACCAAAATAATCACCAGAATATATTTTAGAGGAGTAATCAACACCTGCGCGACGAAAATTACTTAAAAAAGTAACTGACGTATTTAGTTTATCTAATAATAATTTTTCGATAGCCTGGCTATCATGATTATCAAGTTTTCGGGTAGTTATAGCCATAATTAGAAGAAATTAGTGTATTAAGAATATGCCTCGTTAACCTTATGAATGAGTTGGAATTATTGTAAAGATTTAAATAGGCTTAATCAAATTAGCGAATTCTTATTTATAGTGCCTATTTGCTTTCCGGACTAAGGGTATTGCATGAGGCATGGCAATATGCAGGGCGAAAAATATTTAAAGCAGAAGTTGCTTTATAGATTAAGGCCTTATATTTTTTAGCCCGCTTTTCTCACAGCACTTCGTAGCGAGACGGTTCAAGGGTATGCTATGACTCGTTTTCGCAACCGACAAGTGCGCAGGCATAGT
>QIKQ01000129.1 GCA_003233075.1 Gammaproteobacteria bacterium | reverse complement strand
GCTGATTTCTCGATAACTGGCTACACATCGGAACTTAATATTTGTGGGACAGCAGTGCCACGGATGGTCTTTCTAAAAAATCTCCTGAGCACGACAAATACGAGGAAGATAGTTTTTTTTACTGAAACAGACTACACACGACTCTAGGTTAGCCTAAAAAAAATTAAAACTCCCCTATTTATTTTGTTTGCAAAACAAACAAAAACCAAACCAATAGTTGCCATTGCGATGTTCCGCAAATGACAGAAACTACCAGATGACTCTAAAAAAACAATAATACAAGGCTCTACACAACAAACCAAGCCATTAGAGATATTAAGAAAAGTTTACATAGCCTGCGGGACGGAGTCGAAGATTACGGATTGCAGAAAAATTAAATACAGTAAAATACAATACGGTTGTTTTCAACTAAAGCGCAAAATAACTTAATTGTCAAGTTATAGGTTATGTTAAAATTTTAATATAAAACACTCTCTGCAAAGACTGCGCTTAAATCTGTATTTAGGCCTAAATTAAATTCCGTCAAGAGCAGTTTATCTTTTTTTAAAAACACTGCTCTAATTTTTTTGTTATTTTTACTATCGACAAACTCAATAATATTCTTCGTACCAGAAGAATTCTTATAGTGTAAATCGCAAAAAGCGATGCTGTAAATTTTGCCATAAATCTTCGGAGCCAAATTCTAGCTCAGCGTATTTTCTAAATATAGCGGGTGAAACCAGTACTACTCCATTTTGAACGACATGAATAATACTATCCGCTTGGTTGCAAGACAAAAGTTTATTTCTAATGCCTCGGATAATCCAATTCAAAAAATTATCTGTGTCATGTGCTTCTCGATCTTTTCCTATTCGTTGCGCTTTTACTAGATGCGTATTCGCTAAGAAATTGTCCGGGCTACTGTTTATTTTCTCAGCAATTTCGTCAGGTGATAAATAAATATTACCTTCTGCCACCTCTTGTTCGTTATCACTATTTATAGCGATATCTTCTAACAAGATAGAATTAAGCTTTTTCGCTGTTCTATTTCGAGCAATTTCTTTTTCTGAGTCAGTAGTGCCATATACTACACGGGCAAGATTCGATACCCTGCTTCCTGTTACAACTGAAATCCAATTTTCAAATAATTCTGAGTCTTCATTTAACCATCTCAAACCGAGATCTGGAATAATTTGCCTTGCTAACAATAAAGAAATAACACGATCGATTTTCTGATCCCTTGGTCGCGCTTTTCGTTCATCGCTGAGTTCTCGCTTTTTGACTCTAAATTGATAATTATTACCTTCCGAAATTGGACCTGAAAAAACATCCCACTTACCGAGATATTTTTTCTTATCACTAAACACCCAGAGGTCAAAATGGGTTAGCAAATAGTCTACATTCTTTAATAAACCCGCAGTGAATGCAGCATAGGTATAAACGCCCTCCAAAACCTCTATTTTTTCCGGTGCAGCATTCTCTGGCAGTAGTTCGGACTTACGGCGACGTAAAATATTGTATATATCATCCAGGGTGTAGTTGAGCATACTCAAATTGTTAGGATTAGTTTTATTTGGAAATGGCAATAATTGAACTAGACTTGCGTAATTTGTTAAGGCCAACCGGTAATAACGATCAAAATATTCATCCGACACACTCACCCAATATGACATTTTTTCTAGATAATTTCTGGGCATGGGTAAACCTAATAACTTTTCGGCAGATAGTATTTTGTGGTGACTATTAGAGCAGATATCTGAATTTGAATTACTAATATTTAATTTATGGGCATTTAATTGCTCAGTTTCTAACTTAGATGTTATTTGCTTGGCATCTAAGCTATTTGAATTTTCAATCACTAGCTGTTTAGTCCTTTTCTGCTTTTGAAAAAATTTAATCATAACTTAACCATTTTAATGCTTGCACTCGTGTTCCATTGTGTTGTGAGACTGAGCAATACTTACTTTGATTAAGTAGCTAACGGAAATTAAAGTGTTAATATTATATTTCAGCACGGGATGTTTTACAGATTAATACGAAGGGTATCTAGTTCAGACCATTAGTGAAAACTAATATGCATGTTACTATTTAATCAATTTATGAATAATCTTTAGTGGTTAATTTATGCTAAGCAATTACCTGGATATTCATACTAGTTAATGTTTAAACAACATTAACATTTGACTCGCAATTAGCCGCTCGACTCATTAAGTTGTATCAATATCACTCCTTGTAAATAGCGGTTTGATAGCAAAGCTAAAGTTTATTTTCTAATGCGGGGCTCACAACACACTTAAGCAAAAAATAATGATAATAACTGAATATAATACTATACTAAGATTGGCTAAAACCCGTGTAGGAAAAGCTAAAACCATGCTTGAGGAGGCAACAAACGATGAGTGATTCACCGATCACCTTTTTGGAATACGATGATAAGATAAGACTTTTTAATGAAGATGCTAAACTGCTAAAAAAAATTATTGGCATTGATCCATCTTACATTAGAACCAAAGATCAATTAAAGCATTTTGTCCAAGCGTATGTTAATACTATGTCAAACAATTCGGACAATAATTTAGTAAAAACAATTTTTTTAAAACCCTATCTAAATGTTTAACATGAGGTAACATAATAATATTCTTCCTCTTATTTAGGATAAACCTAGCTATTTACTATTAGCAATATTTGCCTAATTATTTCCATATGTGGCTTTACCGCAAGCTGTGAAGTAATCCAAATTCACAGTAACGAAAAACCCATCTTGGAATTTAACTACAATCTTTTAAGTCAATTTTAGCGAGCATTGTCTATTTTAAAGTTCTAATTATTAGATATTCTCCTTTTCAGTTATATCACTTTAAAACGCGATATATACCTGCAACTAATCAATGCTCTTAAAGGAGAAACACATGCACATACGAGCTTTAAATTTGATTTTATTTTTTTCATTATTTCTAATTATCCTGACATCCAATGCCGCCAAAGTAAACAATCTCAATATTGTTATCAGCGAGGTCATGGCCAACCCCGCTGCTGTCAGCGATTCTGCTGGTGAATGGTTTGAAATATTTAATGCTGGCTCAAGTATTATTGATTTAAATGGTTATCAACTACGTGATCTCGGTAGTAATGCTCATACTATTAGTAGCACCTCAGCGCTAAATCTTTCCCCAGGTGAATACTTTGTTTTAGGTCGAAACGCTGACCCCTTACTTAATGGAGGTTATATTCCGGATTATGTTTATTCAAACTTTAGCCTTGGCAATAACAGTGATGAGATCATAATCAATGATGGAATTAGAGACATAGTTAGTTTAAGTTATTCTAATAATTCAGTCTTTGGCGTAAACGGCAACAGTGCGGAAATCCTATCCGATCTTAGCTATGGGCTATCACCGGTCAATTTTACTTATGGCTTAGGCGATATAGGCTCTCCTGGTGAAGCCGGCAGCTATCAAGTCTCACCTGCCGCAGTACCTGAACCGACTAGTATTTTATTATTTTTAGTTGGCTTAGTTTTATTATTTAGCTTTAGAAAAAAATATTTAGCTAGTACTAGGTAGTATAGATATTGAATTAGAAACATTTATGAGAATCTAATTCTATAAAAACTTAGTGACGATAACTATAATTTCCACTCGAGAGTTTCATGAATCGCGCTATCTTCTCTACTCTCCTGAGAAACCGTTTGGTGCGTGTTCGTGGATTATGCTTTTTGGGGCTGGGCAGCGTCGCAGCAAGTTCTATTGCTTGCAATGGAGACAAGCTGTACGCACTTTGCCCCCAATAGTAACGTGAAGCAGCTTCAACCCCGTAAATACCGCGACCGAATTCTGCAATATTTAAATATAAATGAAGGATACGACGCTTACTAACATTGTTTTCCATGCCGACCGTTAATAAAACCTCATGCCATTTTCTCAATAAGTTTTTAGATGAGCTTAAAAATAAGTTTTTAGTAGTTTGTTGTGAAATAGTACTACCGCCGTAACTGAACTTCATATTTTTTATATTATATTCCATCGCTTCAGATATGGCTTTGACGTCGATACCCTTGTGAGAATAAAAACGGCTATCTTCAGCTACTACCACTGCACGACTTACGTGAGTTGATATTGAACGACGTTTGACTGGATACCAACGTAATCTCGGTAGTGTTCTTTGTTTTGCCTTGAGGTTTTCGTAACTTTTGATAAAAGCTGATTTAGGAACTGGACCAGTTTGAATCGTCTTCCAATTAGGCCAAATTTTCCAAACATACAAGGCATCCAAGGCGAACATCAGCAATAAGGAATAAAAAACCCAATATAAATATCGTAGTTTCGAGTTTTTGTGTCGATATCGACAGCGCGATTGCATAGCTCAAAATGCCTAAAATAAGTGTGTAGTGTAAATTTTAATTACTTAATCTTTAAAAGTAAAAAGTGCCATAGCGATTTGCAGTGCTGTTCACATGTATTGTGTGAACAAGAGCATAGTTTACCCCATCGTTGCATAAGACCTTAAATCTTAGTTATTAAGTAAATTAAATTTAATCCTATTTACACACTATTAAGAAATAAACTTAGTGTGATGAGACAAGGGTTTTTCTCTTAGGTGTTTTTTAATGAAATCTAAGGGTAATGAAATAAAGCAATATATAAAACATAACAAAAATGTACTTATTAATACACCTGAAAGCATAGTTAAGCTAAGGCATGTGACATAAAGAGGGTTTAATAAATTACAACGCTTGTAGGCACAATAGTACAAACAAATAGCAATAAAATAAAGAGACAATGAATATGCTATATCTAAAGTAAATGAATTAAATAAAGCAATAATGATAATGAAGTTTGCCATTATTATCCCAAAACTTTTTAATACTTTTGGCTTTTCTGATTCCACACTATCCCTCGTCTGATAATTTTCGAAAATAGGCACTTTACTTAAAATCAACAATCGCATTAAAATAGTTTCACATACGTGTCAAATATTATGCAACATTAGATCTGTGTGCAAGATTAGTGCAACTAGTGTGCCTTCAAGTTTTGAAAAAATGATATCCCGCAGATTATGAATGGCTGTTAGCCAAACAAAAAAAACAGCCATTAAAAAATGGCTGCTTTAGTATTACTAACTATGGCTAGTATTAGTTACATTATAATTAGTGTTTAAGTCTTAACGATTTATTTTTCGACTTAGCATTTGAGCAATTAACTTATGCTCATTACCATTAGCATAATCAATAGAGTTTAAACCGTTTTTATCTCGTAAGCTTGGGTTCGCACCCTTGCTTAGCAAATAAGCGACCGTTTTAACATGGCCGTTAACGGCCGCAGCCATAAGTGGATTTCTGCCATTTCTTAATTTAACTGCCGTCTTACCACCGTGTTTAATGAGTAACTTAAGAATTCTAAGTCGCCCTTCTTTAGCTGCAGTATATATCGCTGAGCTACCGTCCTTTGCTTGCAAATTTGGGTTCGCTTTATTACTCAGCAAATATTTAACCGCTTCATATCGATTCATTTGAGTATGTACAAACAATGGCGTACGACCGGTGGTAGTTGCCTCGTTAACATCGGCACCCTTCTGTACCAAAATAGATACGAGTTTAGCGGCCTTTTTTGTACTTGCTGCACGGAACAACAAATGAGATTTTTTATTACGTTTGAGTCGAAAAGTGATCTCGGCACCACGATCTATTGTCAGCTCAACTAGAGGTATGTTACCGGTTGAAACAGCGTCCATTAGGTCTATGTTAAGCAAACGTTGTTTTCGTAATTTACCGTTTGCCATTCTTACCATTTTTTCCTTTTTGCTAAGTACGAGTGGTTTTTTAAGCGCTTTTTTAGCGAGAACAGGAACATCATCATCTAATACTGGAGGCAAATCGTCATCATCGTCTTCAGTTTTTGCTTCTGACTTCGTGCCTTTATTTTTTGCAGCTTCCTCTTTTTTGGATTGCAAAGCAGCAAAATAGGAAGGTCTATCGACTTCTGGTATATTACTTAAATCAACTTCGCTATCTTTT
Organism: Gammaproteobacteria bacterium; assembly: GCA_003233075.1. Taxonomy (GTDB): domain Bacteria; phylum Pseudomonadota; class Gammaproteobacteria; order SZUA-21; family SZUA-21; genus SZUA-41. Next base: position 14,259 of record QIKQ01000129.1, on the reverse strand, counting down.
TTAGCCTCTTGGCTATTAGCTTTATCATTAGTTGAAACAAGTTTAGTTCCAGCTGAGGCTTGTTCTTCTTTCTTAGACCGCATAGCAGCAAGATAGGAAGGACGGTCAACTTCTGGAATATTACTTAAGTCAATTTTTGACTCATCTTTTTTATCCTTATTTACTTCAGTCTTTTCCTCAGCTTTTGCTGCTAATTTTGTTTTTACTTCATTTGCAGCTTGTTCTTCATGTTTTGTTTGAAGCGACGCAATATAAGCAGGACGATCTACTTCTGGAATCTCGCTTAAGTCGATTTTGCTAATATCAAGTTTAGATACATTCTTAGTAGCGTTTTCACTTGGTATTTTTGCCAAACGTACTTTTTCATTTTCTTCCTGTTCTGCATCACTTAGTACTGGAGGTAAATCATCATTCGCTGCATCCGCAGCATCTTCTCTTTCTTTGTTATTTTGTTTCTTCAAAGCTAATATTTCTTCCGCAGTGTCATCTAATACCGGTGGTAAATCATCATCGCCATCTTCTTCCTTGGCTGAAGAATCAGCTGCATCCTTGTTTTCAGTATCAGTTTGCTTTGAATCTGTGTTGCTATTTTCTGTCGAGTCATTTTTGGCTAGTTTAGTTTGGTCTTCAGTATTCGACTCTTCTTTATTGTCTTTACTTTCTTCTTTCTTTGCGTGTAAAGCCTTGCCCTCATCCAAGGTCAATATTTTATAATCAGGTTTCACTGGGTCTAACTTTGAAACTTTAATCTGACCGGCTTTATAATTTGGGTCTTTTATTGCTTCGACAACAAATGAGTTTGCGCCTGACTGATTCGATTTTATGCTCTCAGTTGAATTTATATTTGTAGCCACTACAGTTGCTTTAACAGCGTCTTTCTTGGCGATTTTTTCTTTGCCCTTGTCTTGATTATTATTCCGACTCTTATCCTCGCGAGTAGGATGAGCGGGAGGATTATCAGTCAGTCCCACTAATTTTTGTAAATCACCCATAAGACATAAATTCGCAGATAAAAAGCCATGGCTGCGTGAACTTTCGTCTTTTGTTTGCATTTGAAAAAGACTCGCAGTAATAATCACGGTACAAAAAGTCACATAAGTGGTGAAACTCGTTGGTGAATCACTGTTACCAAGCATGCGATCTAATACCAGCACTACCAAATAAAACCCAGACACTATTAATAAAAGCGGGTAAATTGGGCTCGGTAGAATGGGTTGAATAAAATCTAAAAGGAGTAATATAATTGATACTAAAGCAAAAGCTTTAGTCAAATTGACTAGTATTTTTTTCATCTGCCTTCCTTCAATGCATTAAATATTGGCTTTATAAGTTCTTATTTTTTTTACTCAACGCGCCTAAATTCCACTGAGATTACCATGCGCGTCGCTGGCAACTAATAACTATCAGGTAGATCCAAATTATTAGTTAGCCGATACCTAAATTTAACAAATTTTGGCCTATTTTAAAACTGCTAGTTTGAGTTTCTACGTGACATTTTATACCCACATTATGTGGCTTCAACGCACTAAGATGGTGAATTGCACATTTAACTAATGCTCATATCTATTTTTTCACGACTGTAAAATAATTTACGCTCTACAACGCAACTTGAGTGATCGAAGATGTTATTCCATATATCCCTACCATTTACTGCTGATCCCGACACGTACGCGTTTTTTCAATATCAGTAACCATAACTCCTAATTTATCTGCCGAAATTTTAACTTATAATGCATAATAAATTAAGCTATATAAGTATCGAGCGACTGGAATATAAGAAGACAGTAATGTATAAAATTCAAAATAGCTACATTCTATATAGCTTTATTCTATTCATTTCGTTAATTTTTTAAGCTTAGATTGCATAACCGATAAAACCAGTATTAATCTCATCAATGATTTTGAGAGATAGTGTCGAGCGCTAGCGCGTTCTCACTACGACGCCCTTTAGAATCCCTGCGGGCTTCATTAAGGATACATCGAACTTGCACAACGCAAGTTCTAATAAACTCACGACTCGCTACGCGAGGGTTCGTTCTGTCGCCTCCCTTCTGAAAAAACAAAATTACCTTTTTTTACATCAATGGTAATTTTACTGCCTTGGGTAAAACGACCCGCTAATATATCTTGAGCCAAGGGATTTTCTATTTGATTTTGGATTGCACGCTTCAAAGGACGAGCACCGTATACCGAATCAAAACCTGCCTCAGCTATCTTCGCTAGGGCAGGCTCACTAATTTCAAATCCAAGATTTAAATCTTCTAAGCGTTTCTTCAAATAATTGATTTGAATTCTGCTGATATCCAACAATTGGTTTTTCTTGAGAGGATGAAATACCACTAAATCATCGACACGATTAATAAATTCAGGACGAAAATGTTTGCTCACTGTTTCTAACACAGCGGATTTCATTTCCTCATATTGATCGTCCGCATTTAGTTCTTGTATGATTTGCGATCCTAAATTCGAAGTCATCACTATAACGGTATTTTTGAAATCAACTGTTCGACCTTGACCGTCTGTTAAGCGACCATCATCTAACACCTGAAGCAAAACGTTAAAAACATCCGGATGTGCTTTTTCCACTTCATCTAATAAAATCACTGAATAAGGCTTACGTCTTACTAACTCTGTTAAATATCCACCTTCTTCATAACCCACGTAACCCGGAGGTGCGCCAATTAAACGAGATACCGAATGTTTTTCCATAAACTCAGACATGTCAATGCGAATCAAAGCCTCGTCACTATCAAACAGTATTTGTGCTAGCGCCTTTGTAAGCTCTGTTTTGCCAACGCCCGTCGGACCTAAAAACAAAAAGGAGCCATTCGGTCGGTGCGGATCGGACAAACCTGCTCTCGATCGCCGAATCGCATTTGCCACGGCAGTAATCGCTTCGTCCTGACCAATGACACGCTTATGGATATCGTCTTCCAAAGTGAGTAACTTTTCTTTTTCACCTTCAAGCATTTTAGAAATAGGAATTCCGGTCCAACGTGCGACCACTTCAGCAATTTCTTCCTCGGTAACTCGATTACGCAATAGCTGTGTTTCCTGCATTTCAGTTTCATTCGCAACTTTAAGTTGTTTTTCCAGTTCGGGTATCCGGCCATATTGCAATTCTGACATGCGTGTCAAATCACTCGCCCTTCTCGCATTCTCAAGCTCTGTACGCATACGCTCAAGCTCTTCCTTAATATGCGACGCGCCTTTAACTGCCGCCTTTTCGCTTTTCCAAATTTCTTCAAGATCGGAATATTCACGTTCGCAACGCGTTAACTCTAAATCCAATTTTGTTAAACGTTCTTTTGACGCAGAATCCGTTTCTTTGCGCATGGCTTCGCGTTCAATCTTTAATTGAATTAAGCGGCGATCTAATTTATCCATCGATTCGGGTTTTGAATCAATTTCCATGCGAATTTGGCTACCCGCTTCATCTATTAAATCAATTGCTTTATCAGGAAGTTTGCGGTCTGAAATGTATCGATGCGATAAAATCGCAGCGGATACGATTGCTGGATCAGTAATAGCGACGCCATGATGAACTTCGTATTTCTCTTTTAGGCCACGTAATATTGCGATAGTGTCTTCAACGCTCGGCTCATCAACCACTATTTTTTGAAAACGGCGCTCAAGGGCTGCATCCTTTTCGATGTATTGGCGATACTCATCTAAAGTAGTAGCACCTACGCAATGTAACTCACCCCGCGCTAGCGCTGGTTTCAACATATTGCCCGCGTCTAGGGCACCTTCGGCTTTACCCGCACCAACCATCGTGTGCATTTCATCAATAAATAAAATAATTTGGCCTTCTTGTTTGGCTAAATCGTTTAATACTGCTTTTAATCGTTCTTCAAATTCACCACGAAATTTTGCCCCAGCAAGCAATGAACCCATATCTAAAGATAGAATTCGTTTTCCCTTTAATCCATCTGGTACTTCACCGTTAATAATCCTTTGCGCTAATCCTTCGACGATTGCAGTTTTACCCACGCCAGGCTCACCAATTAAAACTGGATTGTTTTTAGTCCTGCGTTGCAATACTTGAATAGTACGGCGAATTTCATCATCACGGCCAATCACAGGATCAAGTTTATTTTGCTCGGCACGTTCTGTAACATCAACGGTGTATTTTTCTAAGGCTTGACGTAAATCTTCCGCATTAGGGTCATTCACATTTTGCCCGCCACGCACTACATCAATTGCCTGTACAAGTTGTTTTTCTTTGGCGTCGGCTTTTCGTAACAGATCACCAATTGCAGACTTATCTTTGCATGCAGCCAATAAAAACAACTCACTTGAGATATAACTGTCTTTGCGTTCTTGAGATAACTTGTCGGTAATATTAAGTAAACGAGAAGTTTCATTCGATACGTGCACATCACCTTGCGAGCCTTGTACTGTCGGCAAACGTTCCAACGCCATACCTAACTGAGTTCTTAATTGATTTACATTGACATTCGCTTGAGATAGTAGATGCCTCGTTGTCCCACCTTCCTGATCTAACAAGGCGTGCAATATATGAAGAGGCTCGATAAACTGATGATCTCGCCCGACAGCGAGAGATTGTGCGTCAGAAAGCGCTAGCTGAAATTTACTGGTTAATTTATCCATTCTCATCATAGTACCTAACTTTTATTGGTTTCCACTTGTATTAATTAAGATAGGGTTGATATTAGATATATCAATACTTGGTTCATAATTAACACTAAATATTTTAAGGTAGCTCTGATCAATTCATACATGAATTGTCAGAGCGCGCCAAGCAAAAAGCGTGGTTTTTGCTTGACTCACAAAATCAATCGCTTACAGCGATCAATTTTGACGACACATCCCTGACCTCTGAATTAATCAGAGGTTCCTTAAGCTATTTAGTGTAAATCTAATTTAAACTAAGGCATTAGGCCGCAGCTAAATTTTTTAAACTACAAAACAAAAACTAAACCAGCACCCGCTGACTAACAACAGAGGCAGAAACACGCTCAAATAGACTCTATTCAAGCACTGACCACAGCTTTTATGCTATTTTTGCTATTTAATTTAGTTAAAAGTATGCATTTTTAACCACAAACCGGTATACTGCGCGCTCTTCTGTCATTGACGCATAAAAGATGCATAAACACATAAATTAGGTGTTATCGCATCGACTGGGATAGTCAAAGGACAGGGGTATTCTGGATACGTCCAGATACACTGGGGTTACTCCTTGACGTTCTAACTATTCCATTTGTTTTGGTCCATTCTCTGTGGTCCATCACATGGTCACTTGCATTAGGTATTTAAAATGACAACCAATAAGATAACAGCGTTTAGTCAATTAGCGCTTAAAGATTCACTCTTAAAAATTTTAGACGAAGTCGGTTACGAAACCCCTTCTCCCATTCAAGCAGAAACAATTCCACTCCTTCTAGAAGGTAAAGATGTCCTCGGCCAGGCGCAAACCGGCACAGGAAAAACTGCTGCATTCGCTTTACCCATTTTATCGAATTTAGACTTAAAGCAAAAAGACCCGCAAGTTTTAGTGCTTGCCCCAACTCGTGAACTAGCGATACAAGTTGCGGAAGCATTTCAAAAGTACGCAACTTATTTAAAAGGTTTCCATGTCCTGCCCGTTTATGGTGGCCAAGATTATCGAGGTCAAATTCGAGCTCTACAACGAGGAGTTCATGTCATTGTCGGTACGCCTGGTCGAGTGATGGACCATATACGCCGCAAAACCTTGAGATTACATCAAATAACGACATTAGTACTCGATGAAGCCGACGAAATGTTACGCATGGGTTTTATTGATGATGTCGAATGGATTCTTGATCAAACACCCGATAGCCGACAAATCACTTTATTTTCAGCGACTATGCCGCAACAAATTCGCCGCATAGCATCACGTTACTTAAATAATCCGACCGAAGTCACCATCAAAGTTAAAACCACCACAGCAGAAACTATTCGCCAACGCTATTGGCCAGTGAGTGGACTGCATAAATTAGATGCACTGACGCGAATTCTCGAAGCCGAACCCTTTGACGGCATGATTATATTTGTACGCACTAAAACAGCGACGCTTGAACTTGCAGAGAAATTATCCGCTCGCGGATACGCAGCGACAGCCTTAAACGGTGATATTCCACAAAATAAACGCGAACGCACTATTGAAGATTTAAAAAAAGGCAAGCTCGATATATTAGTTGCCACGGATGTCGCAGCCCGAGGATTGGATGTCACGCGTGTAAGTCATGTCGTTAATTACGACGTACCACATGATACAGAATCCTATGTGCATCGTATTGGCCGAACTGGACGCGCAGGTCGTGAAGGCGATGCCATTTTGTTTGTTGCACCACGTGAAAAACGCATGTTGCGTGCAATTGAAAAAGCGACGAATAAACCCATCGAAATGATGGAGCTGCCTTCGACTGATTTAATTAATGAACAGCGAATTAGCAAATTTAAACAAAAAATTACCGATACTTTGGCTGCTGAAAATCTAGGCCTATTTCCTCAATTGATTGAGCAATACCAAGAAGAACACAATGTGCCTTTAAAAGACGTTGCTGCTGCACTTGCTCAACTTTTACAAGGTAACACACCATTTCTATTATCGAAAAAACCTCCTCGCAAAGCAGATAAGGCTTGGGATCGAAATGATAGAAACGATAGAAACGATAGGAATGATAGATACGACAGCAAAAAACCTCGTCGAGAACGTAATCGCTCTTCACGAAAGGACTCCGGCCCCGAAAAAGGCATGCAAACCTTTCGCATTGAAGTTGGACATGATCATGAAGTTAAACCCGGCAACATTGTTGGCGCCATTGCCAATGAAGCAGGTCTCGACAGTCAATATATAGGACGCATCAACATATTGGAAGATCATAGCTTGGTTGACTTGCCTGACGACATGCCAAAATCAACATTCAACAGCCTAAAACGAGTCTGGGTTGCCGGACAGCAACTCAACATAACTCAACTCGATGGCGCGAGCAGCAGTGATCGCAAACCGAGAAGATCAAGCAATAGCGACAATAACCCAAGTAAATCGCACAAACGGTCTAGCGCTAAAAAACGCATAAAAGATAAAGACTCGCGTAAGCCAAAAAGAAATCGAAAGAAAAAAACAGAAACTAGCTGAAAAACTAAAAATAATTGATTTTGAAAAGTTCTGCTCTACAGTCCTGCGACAAAAGTTTGGCAAAATTTTCAGATAAATAGTAGCCTGTAGGAACGAAGTGAGTACAGGAAAAAACCTATCCAAAATCTAAATATCCCTGCACTCACTCCGTGAGTGCAGGCCAATGCCATTAACTTAAAGATTCTTCATTTTTTTGTTAGGCGACGAAATGCGGGAAATCTCAACTCTTTCCCGCAGTACGCGTTCTTCGAACGCTTCGTGCGGGCTACAAATATTTCATAACAAAGCTTAAGTTAATGGCATTGGAGTGCAGGCTACATCCTTCGGTAATCTTACGACTGCTTTTCGCAAACTTGTTGCCTTTAGCGCTATAAAAAGGACTTTGTAAACAAAATTTACTCATAACAACGGATTTCTAATAAATGCTCATTAGGATCGTTAAAATAAATTGATTTAGCCAAACCTCTAGCGCCGATTTCCTCACCCACTTGCTGATTGCCAACTGCATGAAAACTATCACCATAGGCAATATTATTTTGTTTAATCGTGTTAAATACGGATTCAAATTTTTCGGCGGACATTGCAAACGCGAAATGGGCACCACCCTTAGTACCTCAAGGCGCCATTTGAAATGTTAACTCGGCTGATATTCTTAATACTGTAAATGGTCCGGCTTCTCCTTCACCTTTAAAACCAAGCACCTTGGACCAGAACTCAATCGTTTCATGTACGTCATTAACGCTCACAATAGTATGATCAAGTACAACTTTATCGCTCATAGGAGGCCCTCTCATTGCTAAAATAATGGGGAAACACTTTTCATTCTTCTAAAATCCCGTCTTCAATCGCATTTTCTATTTTAGCCTTCATTATTTTCCAAAGTACCTCACTGCCATTAGCGATACGACTGTTTACCGAAAATATATTCTCTGCTGTAATTTTATTATCACGCCAACTATGACCTTCGCCGTGCAAGTTGTGTAACAGAGGTGGAATTCGGTCTATTGCCTTCGCAAATTTAGCGTCTGCCGTTTCGCTAGATTCAAACTCATGCCATAACTTGGTATATCTTTCACACTCCTGCTCAGGCAACAATTTCAAAACACGCTCTACTCCTTCAGCTTCTTTTCTTTTTATCTCTTCCGATTCCGCATTGTATACAATGGTATCACCTGCATCAATTTCACCAAGATCATGAATCAGCAACATTTTAATAACTCGATCTATATTTATATCTTCATTAGCATATTCTTTTAGCATTAAGGCTGACAAACAGACATGCCAACTATGCTCAGCTGAATTTTCATAACGATCTAAACCGACGGGTCGTGTTTTACGCGTAATGTTCTTCAATCGCTCAATTTCAATTGTAAATTTTAGTATTTGTTCTATGTTCTGTAATTCAGTAGGCATTAAATTATCTTTAGTTAATTGTCTTGTTTAAAACGAGTTAAAATAGTGTCCAAATTATTTGCAAATGTTTGACGGTCACTTTTGCTTAAAGGTGGTGGTCCGCCAGTATTAATGCCACTTGCTCTTAAAGTATCGTTGAAATCACGCATATTAAGAATCGATTTTATGTCATCGCTCGAATACAAATTGCCACGTGGATTTAGAGCAAGTCCGCCCTTCTCGATGACTTCAGCCGCCAAGGGTATATCAGCGGTGATTACCAAGTCTCCAGTGCTAAGGCGATTAACTATTTCATTATCGGCCACATCAAAGCCTGAGGAGACTCTAAGTGATTTTATAAAAGCTGACTTAGGTGTGTGAATTGTCTGATTGGCGACGAGAATTGTTTCAATCTTCGTGCGCTGTGCAGCTCGAAATATTATTTCTTTAATGACGACAGGACATGCATCGGCGTCCACCCATATAATCATTTTAATCTCTATTTTAGTATTTAAAGGCACACGCACTCAATCACATGTACTAGCGAGTTTATTCTACTTTGACAAATAGTCTAAGTCTACTTTAGCATCGACCATAGTTTAAGCAATTTAGAAAACTCCAGTCAAAAACTCACAATTATACTTATTCATTGAATGATACAATCTATGTCTATTAATTAAGAGGTTATGCTGACTTTTTTAATGGGCTTAAAGAACTCAAAAACCATCAATTAGGAGAATTAGAGTGAAACAAATAATGTTTGTTATTTTATTAGTGATTTCTAGCTATGCTTTTGCTGATAGCAATGCAACTGTTGAATTTAAATCAAATACCGATATGAGTAAATGGATAAAAAATAATAAAAATTTAAAGTGGGCAATCGCAGTATCAACCAAGCCAATTACCAAAATTGAAATAGGCAGCGATGGAAAAAAATACAATCGACCCGCAATAAAATTATCCAAAGCGGGACCTTTTCTCCTAATGAAAGGCATCCGTACTTCGGAAACAAAAAAATTCAAAGTGAAACCTGGGAAATATAATTGGCTAATATTAATTGATCATAATGGTGATGGCATCATGGATTCCTACCTAGGCACAGTAGAAAAAATGATTAAACTAAAAGGTTTTGAATTTAAAGCTGGCGGATATTACAAAGTTACTGTTAAAGCCGATTCAGAGGTGGAATTTACAGTCAGAAAAAAATAGCTAAATTTAAGCTTTTTTCTTCTTTAGCTCTTCAAGCATATAGGCTTGATCAGGATAAGGATAAACATAGTTTAATGGAATACTAACACCGGATGATTTTACTAAACGGGCATGTTCGCGACGAAATTCGCGGGCATGTGCAAGTCCGCAAGAATGAGCTATCCGGTCAGCTTCGACATTCATCCAATGCGCATAATGAGCAACACGTTCCGATTTTACCTCAACAACGAGTCCTCTTTGCAATTTTGGATTATGTGTAGTCACGCCAGTAGGACAGGTATCTTGATGACATTGTTGTGATTGAATGCAGCCGAGGGCAAACATAAAACCTCGAGCAGATACGATAAAATGCGCACCTACGCACATAGCCCAAGCGACTTTAGCTGAGGTCACAAGCTTACCCGATGCAATCACACGCACACGATCGTACAATCCTGCTGCTATTAAAGTATCAACTAACAAGGGTAAAGATTCAGCTAGCGGCAAACCTACGAAGTCAGCAAGTACTTGAGGTGCCGCGCCAGTACCGCCATCGCCACCATCGATGGTAAAAAAATCTGGCGCTGAACTAAGACCACGCCTTATAATCGCTTCGCATAAACTTTCAATTTGTTTTTGGCCGCCTAAAACTGCTTTTACGCCGACCGGCCGACCAGTCAATGTACGAATATGATCAATCATATCAAGCAAGTCTTCATCAGACTTTAACTCGGGATGTCGGTTAGGGCTATTCGACGTTTGATTAACGGGTATACCACGAATTTTGGCAATTTCCTCAGAAACTTTACAAGCTGGCAATACTCCACCACGACCTGGTTTTGCACCTTGAGACAGCTTAATTTCGAATGCCTTTACTTGGGTTCCTAATTCTTTTAATCGAGTATCACTCAACTTACCCTGTTCATCTCGAACACCATATTTGGCTGTGCCAACTTGAAAAATAATATCGCAATCACCTTCTAGATGATATGGGGAAAGACCGCCTTCGCCAGTATTTAACCAACTACCCGATTCAGCACCCCCCAAAGATAAAGCACGGACGGCTGCAGAAGATAAAGCGCCGTAACTCATACCGGAAATATTGACAATATTTTTAGCAAGAAAAGGATACTCACATTCAAACCCAATCGCTAAAGACGGCGCCGGCTTACATTCTTCTTCTAACTTTGGATATGCGGCATTAACAAATATGACCGTTCCCGGCTCACGCAGATCATTGGTTGAACCAAAACCGATGGTGCCACCAATATTTTTTGCAGTTCGATATACCCAGTTTCTGGTTGCACGGTTAAAGGGAAGTTCTTCACGATCATTAGCGAAAAAATATTGCCTAAAATATTCACCTAAGCGCTCAAAATAATAACGCATCCGACCAACCAAAGGGAAATTACGTCGTACTGCATGATCTTTTTGAAATCGATCATAAACGGCCATACTCACAAACCAAACAAAGAGGCCCGTAATGAGCAATCCAATTGATACGAAGAACCAGAAAAGAATATCTAGCGCTATATGCATATCCATCTGCCTTTAAAAATTATTGTAAATATCAGCTCTATACTCCTTAATTTATTGCGGCTGGGACAGCTATAGTCTTGAATTGATACAATTCTTGTACCAACTTCCAGAGTAATAGCAGAGGAATTTTCGGTCCGCATTGATGAAATATGCGCGCTAAATATGCAAAGTGCTATGTGTCAAATAAATCAAACTAACGCCTGAGACAATTAATACAAACTGCTTTAGAGTCTCTTTAATTTCCGTACGCTGATGTAAACCTGGAATTAGATCTGCGACGGCTATGTAAATAAAGCTAGACGCGGCAATCGCTAATACATAGGGCTTTAGCGCTTCAAACTCGGCAAAACTATAATAGGCAATAATGCCGCCAATCACCGTCGTTAAGCTTGCAAGTGCGTTGAAAAGCAATGCTTTTTTTCGATTCAAACCACTGTCCAGTAGAATCGCAAAATCGCCGACTTCTTGTGGAATTTCATGTGCTGCAATCGCAATGCTAGTCACTACCCCAAGGTGGAAATCGCTCATAAATGCCGCCGCAATGACAAAGCCGTCGACGAAATTATGCATGCCATCACCGATTAAGATTAATGCGATTTTTGATTGTTTTTTGCCATGCTCATGATTTTCAGTAGAGCTAGGATGGTGTGCTACACAGTGATCTGAATGACAGTGACGCCACAGCACCATTTTTTCGAGCAAAAAAAACGCTAATAAGCCAATTAAGACTGTTAGCGATAAATCATGTATCTCTAAGCCTGGATTACCATTCGTTGCGGCGGCATGAGGTAAAATTGCTAGAAAAGCGGCACCTAATAATGTGCCAATTGCGAAACTAACCAAGTGCGGCACGAGTTTGGTTCGATTCTGGTCCTTTACTAATAATATACTGGACGCAGCGATAACACTTAAAATACCCCCTAAAAGGCAAAATAAGATGATCCAAGCCAAAGTTGACACAGAAATTCCTTAGGCAAACATATAAAGAATGGCAAAGATACAGTTTGTAGAATCAGCTGACAAGTTTTATTGGCAATTTAGCCGATATAACACGAAATTGAATCACTACAATATGGCCAAGGGTTCAAATTGGCTTCACGATTTCCAAATAAGCGTCGCCATGCGACCCGTATTTCTCTCACGCCGATAAGAATAAAAAAGTTCCTTATTTTTGAAAGTGCAATAGTCACCGCCAGACACGTCATTAACGCCGTGTTTTGCTAGTTGCAAACGCGCCAATTCATACAGATTAGCAAACCATTTATCTTGTTTGGAGTCACTCCGAGTAAAACAACGCTCATTTTCTGAATCCAAATTCGTAAAAGCGCTAAAGACTTCCAGACCTACTTCGAAATGCAAGGGACCTATGGCAGGTCCTAAATAGGCTTGAATATTGCCATCACCTAATGCCTGAATTGTTTTTATTAATACGCCCGCAGCCAATCCTTTCCAGCCAGCATGCGCTGCTGCAATAGCGCTATTATCACGATTATAAAAAACGACTGGCAAACAATCAGCCGTCATCACTATACATATTTGATTTGAATCAAAGCTATAACTTGCATCAGCCTCTGCTGGTAATTTATCTGCATTTGCTTTAATTACATTTGTGCCATGAACTTGTTTTAACCAGCTGGGCTTAACTTTTAGATCTAAGTCTGCTTCTAATTTATTTCGATTTTGTTCGACGTGAGTTGCTAAATCTCCGACGTGATCGCCAAGGTTAAACTCATCAAATGGCGCTTGGCTAAAACCCTCTTGGCGTAACGTTGAATAAGCATGGACGTTATTTGGAACCGCCCAAGCTGCTTTAAGATAACTCATCTTGTTTTTACCTTAATCATTATTAAGCTTGACTAAATATTTAAATCGCTCGAATATTTCGAGTTATGACTGATGCTCGTCTAAATCTTTTTCAAGCTGCAACTTCATTTTGGTAAAATCTTCAGGCGGCTCCATTGTAAAAGTCATTTGCTCACCTGATAGCGGATGTACTAAGCCAAGTGTGCGCGCATGCAAGGCTTGCCGCCTAAAATCACGCAAAGATTTTGTAAACTGCTCAGAAGCTTGTTTCGGAATGCGTAATCTTCCGCCATAAACTGGGTCACCAAGCAAGGGGTATCGAATTGAAGCCATATGCACTCGTATTTGGTGCGTTCTACCTGTTTCTAGTTTAACCGCCAATAAACTATGACTTCGATATCGATCAACAACACGATAGTACGACACAGCTAGCTTACCTTTTAAATTAATTGACATTTTTTTTCGATCAATAGGATGACGACCAATCGGTTGATCGACTTTTCCACCTGCCGTCACCACCCCATAAACAATAGCCCAGTATTCTCGATTGACAGATTTATTTGATAATTGCCCAACCAGGCTATTATGCGCAATCAAGGTTTTAGCCACCACCATTAGGCCTGAAGTTAATTTATCTAGGCGATGAACTATACCGGCTCTCGGTACGGCAGCATTATCTGGCCATGAATAAAGCAAGGCGTTCTGTAGAGTATTGTCAGCGTGACCCGCAGCTGGATGAACCACTAAACCAGCCGGCTTATTAATCACAATAATCGAGTCATCCTCGTAATGAACATCCAGTGCGATTTTTTGTGGTTCAACAAAGGATTTGCAATCTTCCAATGTCGCATCCATCGCAATTTGTTCGCCACCATAGACCTTATCTTTCGGCTTGCAGACCCGACCATTAAGCAGAATTTCTCCTGTTTTAATCCACGCTTGCAATCGGCCTCGGGAGTAATCCGGCAATAATTCGGACAAAACCCGATCCAAGCGCTGCCCGGCATGTTCAGAGCCAATTTCCAATTTGAACTGTATTTGTTGTGACATCTGCCTCTTTCTTAATTTTTATTTAATATTCAGTAAGTTAGCCTGTTAAAATATTCGGTTAATATAGCCAAATAACTTCAACTAAAAATCTTGGCAGCTAATATACAATATTTTTTTACTTAATAATGAGTTATCTACGCTAGGTCTAATAGGCCATT
>QIKQ01000126.1 GCA_003233075.1 Gammaproteobacteria bacterium | reverse complement strand
TCTTCATCGTTATCGTTTAATATTTCGATTCGATCAATTTTTCTAAACCGTGGCGGTAGTTTCTTGCCGCGCAGTCCACGTTCAGAAAAGTATTCATCGACTTGATCGCCACTGAGGGTCTTAGTTTTATCACCACAATGCAGCACGATGGATTCTCCATCTTTAACCAAAACAACATGCGATAAGTATTCTTCGCGTGTCTGTAATTTTTTACTTGAAATACTCTGAATCTTAACGCCTTTACCCTTAGGTAGTTCTGGGAATTCTCCGAGTGAAATGACGACTGTGTTACCTTCCGTTGATACTGAAAAAACCCATTCGTCATCTTTGTCACGTATTTTAATTGGCTGCATGGCTTTACCGCCCTTAGGCACAGACATCGCTCTTTTACCCGATTTATTTTTCGTAATAATATCTTCTAAATTACCAATATAGCCATAACCTGCATCTGATACCATAAAGTACAAATCTTCGGGTTCGCCCATCATGACGCCTTCTATAGTCGCACCGCCCTTGACATTCACTCTGCCACTAAGAGGTTCACCTTGACCGCGCGCGGAAGGTAAGTTAGCCGCCATAATTGAAAATGCCCTACCGGATGAATCCATAAAGACAGCGAGCTGATTACTCATACCTCGAGCAAATGCTCTAAAGCCATCACCCGATTTATAATTCAATATTCTTGGATCAACCTCGTGACCTTTTGCCGCACGCACCCAACCCTTTTCAGATAATATGACAGTGACAGGTTCAGTGGTCACTAAATCTGCCTCGTCCATCGCTTGCGCTGCATCACGTTTTACGACAGGCGAGCGACGGTCATCACCAAACTCTTCCGCTGCTTCTTTCAATTCTTTCTTAATGAGCGATTTTATTCGTACTTTTGAGCCTAAAATTCCTTCAATTTCGTCTGCTTCGGTTTTTTTCTCTTTTTGCTCGGCTTTAATTTTCATTTCTTCAAGTTTGGCAAGACTTCTTAACTTCAAATCCAATATCGCTTCTGCTTGCTCATCCGTTAGCTTAAATCGTTTCATTAAAGCCGGTTTAGGCTTATCTTCTTTGCGAATAATTTTTATGATTTCATCGATATTCAAATGAGCGATCAAATAGCCTTTTAATAACCTGAGACGCTTATTTATTTTCTCTAAACGAAACTCAAGTCGCCGCCGAACCACCTGAGTTCTAAATTCTAGCCATTCAATAATCATTTGCTGAATGTTGCGTACACCTGGCTTGCCATCTAAGCCGATGACATTCATATTCACCCGATACGTACGCTCAAGATCGGTAGTCGCGAACAAGTGATTCATTAAATCTTCGACATCAACATTGTTTGACTTAGGAATTATCACCAAGCGAGTCGGGTTTTCATGATCCGATTCGTCTCTTAAGTCTTCGACCAATGGCAGCTTCTTAGCCTGCATTTGTTGCGCGATTTGATCTAAAATTTTTGCCCCTGATACTTGATAAGGCAAAGCTGTGATAACGACACCGCCCTTTTCATTCTCGTATATCGCACGCATTCGAATACTGCCGTTACCGGAACGATAGATTCGTTTGATCTCAACACGAGTGCTAATGATTTCCGCATCAGTTGGGTAATCTGGCCCCTGAATAGGTTTCAATATTTGTTCTAATGTCGCATTCGGATTATCGAGCTGTATGATGGCGGCATCGACAATTTCCCTTAAATTATGCGGCGGAATATCCGTTGCCATGCCCACTGCAATGCCAGACACGCCATTTAATAAAATATGCGGAACGCGTGCAGGTAAAACCACAGGTTCTTGCAAAGAACCATCAAAGTTTGGCTGCCAATCAACAGTGCCGAGCGCCAGCTCACCAAGCAATACTGATGAAAAATGGGTCAGTCGTGATTCTGTATAACGCATTGCAGCAAACGATTTAGGATCGTCTTGAGAGCCCCAATTACCTTGGCCATCCACTAAGGTATATCGATAGTTAAAATCTTGCGCCATTATAACCATCGCCTCGTAACAAGCGCTATCGCCATGCGGATGAAATTTACCGAGAACATCACCAATAGTACGAGCCGATTTTTTATATTTAGTGGTTGCTTGCAAACCTAATTCTGACATCGCATAAATAATTCGACGTTGGACTGGTTTTAAGCCATCGCCTATATGCGGTAACGCCCTATCTAAAATGACGTACATAGAGTATTCAAGATAGGCTTTCTCAGTAAACTCTTTGAGTGGCTGCTGCTCTATATTTTCAAAATCGAGTGTCAGGGTCATTGAGTCACTCCAATCTGTATGGTTATTAATCTATACATCTGCTTTGTTTCCATTTTTTTCTAACCAAGCTTTTCGGTCGGCACTGCGCTTTTTCGCTAACAGCATATCGACCATTTTATGGGTATTATCCCCAGATTCTATGGTCAATTGGACCAAGCGACGAGTATCCGGCGCAAGTGTTGTTACCCGTAATTGCGAAGGATTCATTTCACCTAAACCTTTAAAACGAACGACATTGATGTTGCCCCTTTTCTTTTCCGCTTTGAGTCGATCCATTATGCCCTGCCTTTCTGCTTCATCAAGCGCATAATAGACGTCATGGCCTTGATCAATTCTAAATAAAGGTGGCATTGCGATATAAATATGACCCGCAGCAACCAATGGCCTAAAGTGTCTTAAGAATAACGCACAGAGCAATGTCGCAATATGCGCACCATCAGAATCGGCATCCGCCAAGACACAAATCTTGCCGTACCTCAAACCCTTTAGATTATTCGATCCGGGATCGACACCCACTGCAACTGCAATATCATGTACTTCTTTCGATTTTAAGACGACTTGCGAATCCACTTCCCAAGTATTTAGTATTTTTCCTCGTAAGGGCATGATTGCCTGAAAATTTCGATCACGTGCTTGTTTTGCTGAGCCGCCAGCAGAATCCCCTTCCACCAAAAATAATTCTGTTTGTGCGAAATCAGTCGCAATGCAATCGGCTAATTTTCCGGGTAATGCGGGGCCTTGACTAATCTTTTTTCGAACTACCTTTTTGCCCGCCTTAAGTCGACTTTGCGCATTCGCAATCGCCAATTCCGCTAATTGCTCGCCAATATCAGTATGTTTGTTTAACCAAAAACTAAAATCATCTTTCACAACACCGGAAACAAAAGCGGCGCACTCACGCGAAGATAATCTTTCTTTCGTTTGACCCGAAAACTGCGGGTCGGCTATTTTAACTGACAAAACAAAGCTCACTTTGTCCCACACATCTTCAGGCGATAATTTTACGCCGCGTGGAATTAAATTCCTAAATTCACAAAACTCTCTAACGGCATCAGTTAAGCCTGTTCTTAGTCCATTGACGTGAGTACCGCCTTGGGCCGTCGGCACGAGGTTAACGTAACTTTCATTGACTATCTCGCCACCTTCGGGTAACCAAGCAACCACCCATTCTGCTATTTCATGTTCTCCCTCACGAAGACCATGAAATGGCGGGTTAGGTAATATTTCATAGCCTTTAAGGGAGTCTAATAAATAATCACTTAATCCCTCTTCATATTGCCAGCTTACTTTTTCTTTGGATTTTTCGTCATAGAATTTTACTTCCAAACCCGGGCACAGCACTGCCTTTGCTCGCAAGACATGTTTAATTCGAATAAGCGAAAAATTCTCAGAATCAAAATATTTAGTATCAGGCCAAAAACGAATTGTCGTGCCTGTTACTTTTTTACCAACTGACTTGCCTGCTTTTAATTTTGTTGCTCTATCTCCACCTTTAAACGACATGTGGTGCTCTTTACCACCACGACGGACCCAGACTTCAAGTTTTTTAGATAAGGCATTAACCACAGAAACACCAACGCCGTGCAAGCCACCTGAAAACTTATAGTTTTTGTCGGTGAACTTACCACCGGAATGCAAACGAGTCAGAATCACTTCGACACCGGACATTTTTAGTTTTGGATGTTTATCAACTGGCATGCCACGACCATCGTCTATCACTTCCAGCGAGCCGTCTTTAAAAAGCGTGACTTCAATGCAGGTAGCAAACCCTGCAATTGCTTCATCCACGCTATTATCAATTACTTCTTGCGCTAAATGATTAGGCCGAGAAGTATCGGTATACATTCCTGGGCGCTTACGAACTGGATCCAAGCCACTTAAGACTTCTATTGCCGATGCGTCATACTTATTATTCATTAATATTGCCTTGCTCAAAAATAATTGTTCACTGCTAAACTAACTAAATGTTACCAAAATTTAAATAGAGCAAATATCGACCTAAGCAGATTTCGCGATTACCCTAAATAATTTAATGTATAAATTTGATCGAAATTTAATCAGACCAAATAATATGCTAACTGTCATCAAAATAGTCGAAGACAAGAAAACATGTTTTTCTCAAGCCAAAAAAACATAAGTAAGTCAGTTTTTAGGTAAATTAACCTACTTAAACTGTTCCCTATTGCTAAAAAATAAGCCAATCTGGCCTAAGCATAGTGATAATTACACTAATTACCAAAAGATTCAGACCGCAATTATGCAAAAATCGAGCGAGATGTCAAAAAAGATTTAGAGTTTCTCTATGGCTCAGCTGCTTGAAATTGAATTTTAGGGGGTATTTGCAAAAGAAAAAAGTGTATTCAGCAAAATAAATTGAGGCAGATGTGCCTATTATTTCGCGTGTAGTGCAATCACTACAAGTAAACTACTACGCCAGCTGACCAGGGGTAGGGGTTTAATTTTAATTAGTTGATAATGCTGGTTTCATTCAATTCTGGCGGATGAATTAGTGTTTGGACAATTTCACTCGCCTTACGACGAACTGACGAATTATGACACACATAAAATTCAAATAAGCTTAAACGATACTTATAAGCACCAGCGCCGCGAATATTTTTCCAACGCTTATCATTCATAGACTGAAATTTTTTACTATTAATGGCAAAAACATAGGTTCTGTATTCTTTTGTTGAACAACGAATGCCTTCGTAAAAAACATTTTTCGTACCGGATGAAGATTGTATTACAACTGTATATCGAGCAACCTGATCACTTTTGCCTACTGAGATTGATTTCTTATCTATAAAATATTTATACCTAGAATGAGGTAATTCCAATTTGATTAAATTCTTTTTCTTCGGGTAACTGGGTATAGTTAAAGTCTCTTCCTGCCATTTTTTACCCGGTACGAATTCGATTCCCTGATTGTCAATCGCATTATCATTCTCATCCGAAAAACTAAACATAGGAAATACACTTAATACAAAAATCGACAATAACAAAGGGTTTTTTAACATATTCTACTCGCACGTCTCTCATTTACTACACAGAACTGATATCCAATAGTGTACCCGCTCAAATTATCATTTGCGAGAAAATAAAAGTAAAAATATCGTTAATTATGTCCGTATAAGCCCATTCAAAACCCAAGTAAGAGCTTAAGCCAATTAAGTTAAAAACTTGATATTAGCCTAAATCAATCCGTAAAGAATCACTAATATTCTGCGGCAGCGGATTAAGCTGATAGTTATATTCAATATGGTCTATGCCGACACTAATTTTTTCACCCGATTTAGCCGCACTTACCATTTCTTTATTAAGCTGAAACCTTAAAAAATGAACAGCTGAAGTTTTTTGTTCATTTTGCCTTTCCATATCTTCATCCGCAATCGCATACACTTTTTCAAATTCACCAATTTGAACAAAGGTCTTATTTTCTATTCCCAATAACTTTTGCAGCGCGATGGCTCTTTCTTCTGGGTCATCGTAAGCAATCATCATCGTGGCTTTAAAGTTGCTACCATCGGGTATGAGTGGATTGTATGCATTCAATTCCTCTTGAATACTCTCTCCATCAAATATTTTCTCTACTCTTAACATTTCTTGAATTTGATATTGCATAATAAGTCTGTCTTCAAAATGCAAAGTAACCGTCGGACCAACTAAAGCAATTCGATCCTTTTTGTGTGCTACTACTTTTTCTCGAAAATCATTCCGAATTTCTAAATACTTTTCAAGCGTATATAAATCATCTCTGGTTAATTCATTGCTCATGCTAAATACTCTTTTTAAAAAAAATAAAATTCCAACTACTTTAGACTCTATATTCCACACGCTTTGAAGGTGCCTGAACCCCTCATTGCATCAGGTCTCAAAAACCAAATTAGTGAAACTGTTAATCCTGATGTTATGTGGGGGTCTGGCACTTTCATCTATATTCCGTACGCTTTTCTTAATAAACTAATCGGATGATAAGATTGACTGCCATCATCCAATAAATTTTCGATATGTCGTCCAGCCATCACACAGAGAGAAGGTGCCTGAACCACACATTGCATTAGGCCCCTAAACCAAATTGGTGAAACTGTTAATCCTGATGCTATGTGGGGGTCTGGCACTTTCACTATATTCCGTACGCTTTTCTTAATAAGCTAATCGGATGATAGGACGTGCTGCCATCATCCAATAAATTTTCGATATGTCGTCCAGCCATCGCACAATCGCTGGTATAATAATCCACTTTAGCTTGTTCAACTTGCTTTACAACGGGCCGCGCAATTTTCGCTGCATTTTCAAAAAACTCATTCTTAACAGCATAAGTACCATCGTGTCCTGAACAACGCTCAATCACTTTAATTTCTACATTTGGAATAAGCGATAAAATGTTTTTAGTTTTAGGTCCAATTCTTTGTACGCGTTGATGACAAGCGACATGGTAAGCAATTTTGCCCAATTCTTGTTTAAATTCTGTCTTTAATTTTTTAGCTTTACGCCGGTCATCTAAGTATTCAAAAGGATCAAATATGCGTTTAGCTAACTTTTCCAATTCTGGCTGATCTGGAAACAATAAAGGTAACTCTTGTTTAAACATTAAGGCACAAGAGGGTACTGGCATAACAAAATCCCAACCGGCATTCATTAATTGAACCATTTCCGTCACATTTTTGTTTTTTAGCTTTTCAACTGCATCTAAGTCTCCTAGCTCCATTTTGGGCATTCCGCAGCAACTTTCTTGCTGCATTAAAGCAACTTCTATTTGATTATGCTCAAGCACCTTTACTAAATCGTCAACAATGCCTGGCTCATTAAACTTACCATAACAGGTCGTAAACAAGACAACTCGACCACTGGTTTTGATGCCTGCTTGCACGGCAATATTTTTTTCTGAATCGCCTAATGTCTTACGAATTTTATTGCGATAATAACTTGGTAACTTTGCCTTCGGGTGAATGCCTAATGTTTTTTGCAGTACTTTGCGCATAATTTTGCTTTTCGTACTGGCGTTAACTACATTTGATATGATCGGCAAGCTTGCCAATTTACCTACAACATCGGTTGAACTTAATATTCTGTCTCGAAAATTTACTTTTTTATTTTTAAACTTGTGCGCCTTCGCTCTTAACATAAGATGAGGAAAATCAATATTCCACTCATGAGGAGGTACATAGGGGCATTTACTGAGAAAACATAAATCACACAAATAACATTCATCAATCACTTTCATATAATCTTTCTTATCAACACCATCCACTTCAAAGGTTTTAGATTCATCGACAAGATCAAATAAAGTGGGAAATGATTGACACAAACTCACACATCGACGACAACCATGACAAATATCAAATACTCGTTCAAGCTCTTGATAAAGATCTTGCTCATCAAAAAATTGCTGCTCTTTCCAATTTAAGGCATGTCGAGTTGGAGCCTGTAAACCCCCTTCTCCTGCAGATTCTGTAGTCATGTTTAGCTCAATTATTGCCAGCAAATAGTGTGAATAGATCAAGGGATTAAAGAATAGGCGCGACCGTAGCCTCGCCTAATTCTACATTAAGATTATCCGTCTAGGTTATCGAGTGCTTTTTGAAAGCGATTTGCATGTGAACGCTCCGCTTTAGCGAGAGTCTCAAACCAATCAGCAATCTCATCCTGACTTTCATCGCGAGCTGTTTTTGCCATGCCCGGATACATATCAGTGTACTCATGAGTTTCGCCCGCAATTGCGGCTTTTAAATTATCAGAAGTTCCACCAATAGGCAGGCCCGTTGCAGGATCTCCGGTTTCTTCTAAATATTCCAAATGCCCATGTGCATGACCCGTTTCTCCTTCTGCCGTAGAACGAAATACTGCAGCAACATCATTGTAACCTTCAATGTCTGCTTTTTGTGCAAAGTACAAATAGCGGCGGTTAGCTTGGGATTCACCAGCAAAGGCATCTTTTAAATTTTGTTCGGTTTTACTATCTTTAAGTGACATAACCTCTTCCTCTTTGATAAGCGCTTGAAAAATAAGTAATTAAAAATTTTATGGTAAATTTAGAATGAGTCTAAATGTACTTGGTAAATTACTCGACCTAATGCCTAATGTCAAGCGCCAATATTACTTTCTGCTATAAAATTTAACGTGTAAAATCAAACATATAACTGACTGATATGTTTAACCCCGCGGGGCATTAATATTACTGCCGCGTAATTTAAGTCTTTGCTAGCCCGCTTTTCTCACAGCACTTCGTCGCGAGACGGTTCAAGGGTATGCTATGACTGGATTTCGCGACCGACAAGTGTGCAGGCATAGTCACCGTTTTCGAGCGCTTGGACCGAGTGAAAACGTGTCATAGTATGCAATTGGGCCGTCGCAGTAGACGGGCTGTGAGAAATGCGGGCTAGCTGTGCTCATCAGGTCGCTTCCGTACTTTCTTCGCTTTCGCAGCCCGGCTTCGCTTGAAAGGCTTGCCCGGGACTCACCTCAGAACCACCTTCGGCCTTTCATCAAGTACCTAATGCACAGTCTCAACGCTGGTTCTGGTCGTAAGACCCGTGGTCAAAAATCGGGGAAAATTTACTTTTAACCTAGCACATCAGTTGATCGCATTTATAAGGCGTAACTTCATGATTTACTATCATTATTAGTGACAATCAGTCTCACTAAAAAGATGAGCTTGCTACAACCTATAAACAGCCCTGATTGCCCGCCTGACTTTATAAAAAAACTCCTTAAGGACCAGGCCATTAACTCGCATTTTTATTTACTCAGTCGAACAAGCAGAACTGTTTCTAGGCCGTTCAACTGATGTGCTAGGTTTAACGCACAAACTTCTACCATTTAAAGTAGGTAAAATTT
This sequence comes from Gammaproteobacteria bacterium, assembly GCA_003233075.1. Taxonomy (GTDB): domain Bacteria; phylum Pseudomonadota; class Gammaproteobacteria; order SZUA-21; family SZUA-21; genus SZUA-41. Next base: position 12,347 of record QIKQ01000126.1, on the reverse strand, counting down.
AATTGAAAGGACAATTAATTCTAGTTTCATCTAGCAAATCGCGACTAAATCTATTTAGTTGATATATATGGAGTAAAATGAAGCATTATTAATTTGTCTGAGACAGCAGTGCCGGCTCCAGACATCCGAAATGCGAATAATTAAGCTGTTAGCATTGACCTAATACCTGCGGGATTATAAGCTCTCACATCTTGCAAATATATAAAATTCATGACTGGGCATCTCAAAAAATTAGGATATTTGTGCGCTGGCAAGGCGGAGAGCTTTTTAAAAGCGCAGTTTACACGCAGTAAACGAGCATTTTAAAAAGTGCGACAACACCGCCAGCGTGCAAATAGACAATTTTTAAAGGTGCCCTACAGTTATTGTATCGTTCGTGGTCACCATTTCACGACAACATTAAATATTGGAGACTTTCTTGGCAGCCAAAAAAAGTACCTTTCAATTTGAAAAGTCTTTAGCAGAACTCGAACAATTAGTGCAAAAAATGGAACAAGGCGACATTAGTCTTGAAGACTCCCTGAAACATTTTGAAAAAGGCGTCCAGTTAACTCGCGCCTGTCAAACGGCGTTAAAAGAAGCCGAACAAAAAGTCGCGCTCCTGTTAAATAAAAATGGCCAAACAAGCCTAGAGCCTTTCGACGCCAATGAGTGATCTTGAGCCAATAAAAGAACGCTTTAAGTTCTATCAAAATCGAGTAGAACAAGCAATGGACTCCTGGATACCAAAAATAAAAACACATCCAACTAAGCTGCATGAAGCCATGCGTTATGCCGTTTTAGGTGGTGGCAAACGATTGCGACCCATTTTATGTTACGCCACAGGAGAAGCCTTAAATATACCGTTAAAGCAATTGGATGGTATCGCCAGCGCACTTGAACTAATTCATTCCTATTCTTTGGTACATGATGATTTGCCAGCCATGGATGATGATGATCTGCGTCGCGGCAAACCGTCTTGCCACATTGAGTTTGACGAAGCGACGGCAATTCTCGCTGGTGATGCACTTCAAGCGCTCGCCTTTTACATCGTCACGCATGACAAACAAATGCAGGTAACGGCTGAAACCAAACTCAAAATGATTGAATTTCTCGCTAATGCTTGCGGCTCCAGAGGCATGGCTGGTGGTCAAGCAATCGATCTTGAGTCAGTTGGACAAACCTTAAGCCTGATGCAATTAGAAGACATGCATATTCATAAAACCGGCGCTTTAATACGCGCCTCAATCGTATTAGCAGCAATGTCTGCGAAAAAACTCAATGAGCAACAAGCGAATCAACTGGATCACTTTGGCAAATGCATAGGACTTGCCTTTCAGATCAGAGACGACATACTGGATGAAGAAGGAGAAACCGAAAAACTGGGCAAAATTCAGGGCGGCGATCGCGCCCGCAATAAACCAACTTATCCTGCGCTTGTAGGTTTAGTGACTGCGAAGCAACGTGCAAATGGCTTATATGAGGATGCAATCCAATCTTTGCAAAATTTTGGTGATAAGGCGACTTTGTTACGTGATATTGCAGCCTATATCATTCAACGCGATCAATAAAATCAATATCCTGATTTAAACTATTGATCTTAAAACATATTACTTACCATTTTTAATTTTTAAGCTATGTTATTTATCCCTATGTGGGAGTTGCAGCTGTATTCTCAGAGCCCCATAATGTAACTCTAACTCAAATTAATTTTAACCAGCTTGGTAGCAAAGATGTCAGAATTTTCCTTACTTGAGTCAATTAACGACCCAGAGGACTTAAAAAAACTAAAACCGAGTCAATTAACGCAATTGGCAGACGAATTGCGCCAATTTTTAATTGAATCAGTCTCTAATACTGGCGGACATTTCGCAGCAAGTCTAGGCACTGTCGAACTCACAATTGCGCTTCATTATATTTTTAATACACCCGATGATCGAATTGTTTGGGATGTGGGTCATCAATGTTATGGCCATAAAATTTTAACTGGCCGCCGCTTACTGATGCCAACCTTACGTCAATGGCAAGGCTTAACTGGCTTCCCAAAACGAAGTGAAAGTAAATACGATACTTTTGATGTGGGACATGCAAGTACCTCTATCAGTGCTGCCTTAGGCATGGCTATCGCTAATTCACTCAATAAATCGAAACGAAAAACAGTGGCTGTCATCGGCGATGGTGCCATGACTGCAGGAATGGCATTTGAAGCACTTAATCATGCTGGCGAAATAAACGCGAACATGCTGGTTATCCTCAATGATAACAATATGTCTATTTCAAAAAATGTTGGTGGTTTGTCAAAATATCTTGCCAAGCTTATTGCCGGTAAATTTTACTTATCGATTCGCCGCAGTGGTAAAAAAGTTTTAAAACGTATGCCAGCCTTGCATGATTTTGCAAAACGTTGGGAAGAACATTTAAAAGGTATGGTTTTACCTGGAACCTTATTTGAAGAACTCGGTTTTAATTACATTGGTCCCGTTGACGGCCACGATTTGCCTAGCCTGATTCAATTTTTACAAACTATGCGCAAATTAAAAGGACCACAATTCCTGCATGTAGTCACTAAGAAAGGCAAAGGTTACAAACCTGCCGAACAAAACCCTTCTGCCTATCATGGCGTATCAAAATTTAATATTTTAACAGGAAACATTAAAAAACCCGCTAAATCAAGCGCATTAAGCTACACTGATGTCTTCTCGGAGTGGATATGCAAAGCGGCAAAGAAAAACAAAAAACTCGTTGCCATCACGCCTGCAATGCGAGAAGGCTCGGGATTAGTGCCGTTTTCTCAACAATTTCCAAAACGCTTTTTTGATGTCGGTATTGCTGAACAGCACGCCGTTACGCTTGCAGCAGGGATGGCCGCCGAAGATTATTATCCAGTCGTCGCCTTGTATTCTACTTTTATGCAAAGAGCTTATGACCAGGTGATCCATGATGTTGCCTTGCAAAATTTTCCCATTTTATTTGCGATTGATCGTGCTGGCCTAGTTGGGCCGGATGGCGCCACTCATGCCGGAAATTATGACATTTCTTACCTGCGCTGCATACCAAACTTCGTTATAATGGCACCTACAAGTGGTTCAGAAATGGAACAAATGCTGTCCTTAGCGACAACTTTGAAGCAACCCGTTGCGATTCGATATCCTCGCGATACAGTTCCAAAAGAAAACGACAGCGAAGAACAAAATTCTGTTGAATTTGCACAGGGTGAAATTATTTCACAAAGAGCTGATACCGCTTTATTAGTCTTTGGTCCCTTACTTAATGTGACTAAGAAGATTGCTAAGCGATTAAATGCTACCTTGGTAAATATGCGTTTTGTTAAACCTTTGGATGAAAAGCTAGTTCTCGAAATTGCGAGCTCTCATTCACAATTGGTGACAATTGAAGAAAATGCTATTGCTGGTGGCGCTGGAAGCGCTGTAGGTGAATTACTCGCTAAGCAGAATATGATAATTCCACAATTGCATTTGGGAATTCCAGACGAAATTATTGAGCAAGGTAGCCGAGCTGAATTATTACTTGCAGCTGGGCTTGATGAGCAAGGTATAGAAGAGTCTATTAGGGTATTTATTAAGCAAAATTGCAATGAGAAAACAAGTCGAGTAATATCCTAGTAATTTGATCAGGTACTATGAGCGCAAGATATACCCTTAAAATATTGACGGATTTTGCCGCGGCCCACACTTTACGTGACTACCCAGGCGATTGTAACCGTATGCATGGCCACAACTGGAAAGTTGAGGTTGAAGTGAGCGCGAGTAGCCTTGATAAAGTCGGCATGGGTATAGATTTTAAGGAGATTAAACAATCGGCGCGCCAGATCGCCAAGAGTTTAGATCACCGCTATTTAAATGACATTGAACCTTTTACTGAGCTTAACCCGACAGCAGAGAACATTGCTGCTTATTTTTTTAGAGAAATGAAAATTAAACTAAACAATGAACGTATTAAAGTCACTGCCGTCACGATTTGGGAGACAGAACGGGCTAACGTGCGTTATTCAGAGGATAATATCTAATGAGTCAACCTAAGGATGTAATCGAGTCCAAAATCAATAATATACCCGATGTGCAAAACAGCGCCGATACGCGTAAAATTGCGATTGATAAGGTAGGCATCAAAGACATTCGCCACCCTGTTCGAGTAAAAGACCGAACCGAAGCCGAGCAGTCTACCATCGCAAACTTCAATATGTATGTAAATTTACCGCATAATTTTAAAGGTACACACATGTCTCGCTTCGTTGAGATATTAAACCTACATGAGCGTGAGATTTCAGTCACGTCATTCAAAGAAATGTTAGGCGAAATGACATCACGACTCGAGGCAGAATCGGGTCACATCGAAATGAACTTTACCTATTTCGTCAATAAAGCTGCTCCTGTTTCTGGCGTAGAAAGCCTGCTCGATTACGATATCACTTTAATTGGTGAAGTGAACAAAGATGATATCAAGATGAATGTAAAGGCTGTTGTCCCAGTGACCAGCCTGTGTCCGTGTTCGAAAAAGATTTCTGCCTACGGCGCACATAATCAACGCTCACATGTCACTGTGAATGTCGAACTAGATGGTTTTATGTGGATCGAAGAATTAATCGATATTGTTGAATCTGAAGCCTCATGCGAATTATATGGCTTGTTAAAACGTCCTGATGAAAAATACGTGACTGAAAAAGCTTACGACAATCCAAAATTTGTCGAAGACATGGTCCGTGATGTCGCACAACGTTTTAATAATGATGATCGTATCACGGCTTACACAGTTGAATCTGAAAACTTTGAATCAATTCATAATCACTCGGCTTATGCTCTGATCCAACACGACAAGAAAAAAGATCAGCCAAGTAAAAAACCTCACTAAGTAAGACTTCTCAATAAGTACAATTTGCAAAGGCGTCGTATGACGCCTCCTATGGGCTGACTACATCGGTAAACTTACGAATTCTCCTTATCCTAGATTAATCTAGGATTATAGTTATGTAGCTATACGATGAAACATAGTTTAAAGACAACAGACAACCGCACCAAATATTTAAAAACAAATCGTAGCCTGTAGGACGTTGTCCCAATAATTAATTGGGACGGCGGAGTACAGGACAAAGTCTTACAAAAAATTAGCTGACAGAATTAGGAGAATTAAGGGACTGCCACTTACATTATACAACTAAACTAAATCTATTAGTTTTTAAGGATGCGGAATAATGGCTGCGCTGCATATAGGTGTATCGCGCTAGTGCTTAGGGTGAAAGACTGCAATTACGCGATTTCAATTTATTTCGACTAGTTTAAGTTATGAGTAGCTTTCTTGCTTTAATAGCAAGCATTAATGCAATAAAAAAATATAACAATGCAACGTAAAAATTAAAGTTAAATAGTCCACTTAAACTAGCAAATACACCTGTCGCATACCAAATACTAAATTCGATTTTTTTAATGGCTTTTAGTGCAAACATTAATGACAATATGCTGAGTACTACGCCAAGCGAAAAAAAAGCAATGATCGCGTCTTTTTCTATCACATAGAAAATACTGGCGGGATAAAGAGATGGACCTGTACTGGGCTTTGATGTTGAAAATAAATTTGAAATATATCGAACTGGAGTCAACAGTTTATTAATAAAAGTAGATAAATAATGTTTATCGCCATCAAGCAGCCAATAATTAGTCGAATAGAGCGCAAAAAGACAAGCTAACAATGCAATGACGCCTAATAAACATGAAATTTTGCCAAACTTATTCAATTTAAACATATATCAACTAACCTTAAAATCAGCTAAGCTCTAGTCAGATCTACGCACGACATCAAGCCACTTATACTATCAGCTTTTCCAAAAGGGTCACACTTTCGTTGTAAATACGAGATCAGCACACCGGCTTTGCGGACGCCTACGAGCTTGTTAAATAATACTTACGTTATTTATTTTTGCGCGGCAGGTCCAAAATGTTTTTTATTGACGCTGGATATTTCTCTTTGATATTCGAGTGCACTATAAGTTCTATAATCAATTTTCGGTAAAGAATCTTTTTTAAATGACCAACCATTTTTTTTCGCCATTTCTGAATTTAAAAAACTGATCACCTCTTACCAGTAAGTACTCGTTTTGCTTTTGCCTGTTTTTGAACAAGACTAATCCTTTCGGCTTATCAGGCAACATATTTTTTATTTCTTTCGAAATTTTCGTGGCTATGACTGCATAACCAATAGGATAAGGATGGCCATTGATGTCTTCAGGATACAACGCTATCTTTTTAAGCGCGATATTTTGCAAATCCTCAACCAGATCAATGTACTTAGCGTTTTTAATATCCTTCAATTGTTTTCGCAAGTAATTTGTATTTTTCTTTTCGTGATTAATTAATGCTTGATATGCTTTGGGTAGACGAATTCCATCTTGTTTTATTTTTTTATAATAAACGGTTTCCTTAGTTGGGATTATCGTGAAAACCAACTGTGTCGGTACATTTTTTAATAAAGAACTTATTTCCTTTGCTGAGCGCGCCATTAATTGGTACCCCGCCTTAATGGCGGGATGGTCTTTATTGGCTGCTAAGCGTAATTTTGGAGTGAAAATTGTTTTTATGCCATCTTTGAATTGCACTGGCCACCAGTCTTTTTGCTGAGGCGGGTATTGAATCTTGGGTAGTGAATTTACCGTTAAGTTATTGTTTGGCCGAATCGCTAACCATTTTTTCTGACTATAGGCTAAATTAAAACTATCCACAGAGTCATTGCCTGTGTAAAAAGCGACAATAATTATTCTTGGTCGAAATATATAAGCCTTCGAACTAATATACAAATACTGAATGGCACCCCAGCCACCAGTCGACATATTGTATACTTTAGACTGCTTACTCTTCAGATAGCTTTGCAACAATGAAGGATAATTAAATTGTATCGGCGCATTGTTACCATAAGTTTGGCTATCACCAATAACCACTATATCTGCTAAATTGGGCACGTTTTTATTTCGAAAACCTAATATATCATTAGGACCCATACCATTTCTGCCTGTAATAAGCGGTTTTGCTCTTACATGAGTAAACGGATCTGGGATTAAATAGTTTTTAGCCTGATAGTCCTGCTGACGAAAAATTCCTTCGTAGAATGGCGCTACTTTAGTATCGACTTGAACAAGCGCTTGATTATGAGATAAACCGAGCAAGCCTGGCGCAAATAATTTAATCACTAAAAAAGCGAATAATAGACTAATGATGGTAGCAGCAAAAGTTAAAATATATTCCTTTCTCATTTTAAATACCATATTAAACATCAATCCAATTCAAATTCATCGCGCCAATCACCTTCTTCTTGCCAATCGGGTTGCTCTCGTTTATCCAGCACATAATTGCCTAACACGAGATAATCAATTCGAGTGCGCATGAAACATTGATAAGCATCTAGGGGACTACAAACAATGGGTTCCCCTCTGACATTAAAAGAGGTATTCAATATTACTGGACAAGCCGTTTGCTGCTCAAAAGCCTTGATTAATTTATAGTACTTTTCATTGCTTTTCTCATTCACTGTTTGCACCCGCGCTGAGCAATCTACATGTGTCACTGCCGGGATTGTTGAACGCACTACCTTGAGTTTATCGATACCAGTATGCTTATTTTCAGACTCTTTTAATTCTACTTTTTGGCTATCATGAATTTCCGCAACCAATAGCATATACGGACTGGGTTTTGGCAAATCAAAGTAATCTCGTGCGCGTGATTCCAAAACACTTGGTGCAAAGGGTCTAAATGATTCTCGGAATTTAATCTTCAGATTAACCAATGTTTGTGTATCCTGACCACGTGGGTCACCCAAAATCGATCGATTGCCTAACGCTCTAGGTCCAAACTCCATTCGTCCCTGAAACCAGCCAACGACCTTCTGCTGCGATAATAAATTTGCGACATATCGGTAGAAAGCCTGTTCATCTAGTTTGGTTTTAGTTGAAAATTTTTCGTAGGGAGCCTTGATGGAATCCAGATATAATTCGATTTCATCATCACTGTAATCTGGTCCTAAATAGGAACCGTTCATGCCATCAACTGGATTCGCTTTTCTTTCTTTCTCTTTATAAAAATGCCAATATTGTAATGCAGCGCCAATCGCGCCACCCGAATCGCCTGCCGCAGGCTGTATCCATATATTGCGAAATGGGCCTTCACGAAGTAGTTTGCCGTTGGCTACACAATTAAGCGCGACGCCTCCCGCCATGCACAAATTTGCGCTTTTTGTTTGATCATATAAAGTATGCGCCAAACGCAATACAATCTCTTCGGTTACTCTTTGAATTGATGCCGCCACATCCATATAAACTTGTGAAAAATCACTTTCTGGATCGCGCTTACGCATGCCAAATAATCGACCAAACTTATTATTGGTCATTTTTAATCCAGTCGCGAAATCAAAGTATTTCATATTCAGACGAAAGCTACCGTCGTCTTTCAAATCGATTAAATTGTCTAGAATAGTAGAAACATATTTTGGCTCACCATAGGGCGCAAGCCCCATCAATTTATATTCGCCTGAATTAACACTAAAACCTGCATAATAAGTAAATGCGGAATACAATAGACCAAGTGAGTGCGGGAAATCTATCTCCCAAAGTGGCGCAAGCTTATTGCCCTGCCCCAACCAAGCGCTAGTCGTTGCCCATTCCCCCACCCCGTCCAGACAGAGTACTGCAGCATTATCGTAAGGACTAGGGTAATAGGCTGACGCTGCATGCGATTCATGGTGCTCAGCAAAACAAAGCTGCGGTAAATCATCTATGTCTAATTTGAATTTTTCAGATAATTGTTTTCTAATTAGATTTTTTAAAAATAGCTTTTGTTTCAGCCATATCGGCATAGATTTGATGAAAGATTTTAGTCCCCTCGGCGAAAAACTAAAATAAGTTTCTAATAATCTCTCGAACTTAATCAAGGGTTTATCATAAAAAACCAGTGCCTCGATATCTTGAATTTGAAGTTTAGATTTTTCCAAACAAAATTGAATCGAGCGCAATGGCATATTAGGATCAAACTTTTTTCGACTAAAGCGCTCTTCTTGCGCTGCGGCCACAATCACTCCGTCCTGAATTAAAGCTGCAGCACTGTCGTGATAAAAGGCAGATAAACCTAGGATATTCATCAATTTACTCTTTTAGCGTTGAATAAGTCAGTGATTATTAGAATAATACATAAATAAAAGGCGACAGTGCTGAGCCTTCAGCAAATACAAGTAATGAGCCTAATAGAATCAGCACGATAAAAACGGGGAGTAACCAGAATTTTTTTCGCTCCTTCATATATCCCCAAAGATCCCTTAAACACTCAATCATTAATAGGGGTTCTCCATGTGCTTTTTATCGCGTGATTTTGAAATCTTAAAATAGGACTTCATTTTTTTATCCAATGAACGAGCTAAGGGATCTTTGCCAATTAGTTTTCGAATAATTGCGATGGGTGCGATTAGCAAGAAAAAAGTTAAAGATAATATTATGGCATTAGTAATTTTTCCCATTCCCATGCCAAGCCAAGAAAAGGAAATATAAAATGGCGTAATAACAATGGGTTTTGATAATGCTAATACACAAAAACTAACACAAACTATCCAAGGCCACATAGGTAGTGAACTTGCCAATAACCAAGGGATCAATAATCCAAAAAGTATCAGTGTTAAAACGCCAAATCCAATTCCAAATTCTCTCAACATTTTATTCGAAGCAGCTTGTACCGACATAATTAGATTTCCTTGAAAATTAACTTACTTTCTCTATTGATACTTAGTCTAGCCATATTAGCGACTTGATTAGAACTAAGCACAGGGCATACCAAATCTAGGCACCACATTTACTTGCTATTTGAACTGCATTTTTACTTCAAGTTTGAACCAAACCATTTCAGATATCTTCTGGCTCGACCGATACAGGGTTAGGAGGCACACAATGTCAAAAATCCAACTAACTCTTACAAGCTTAATATTTCTACTTGTATTCCAAACAGCGATAGGCAAACAAGTGGTAGTTGTTGGCCTGTTTAAAAATAAGGCGGTTGTTGTCATTGATGGTAGCCAACATCTCTTGAGCGCAAACCAAGCTGCGATTCAAGGCGTCAAGTTAATCAGATCAAATTCTGATCTCGCCATATTAGAAGTAGATGGTAAACGCAATGAATATAGAGCAGAAGGTGCGGTAGGCAGCACAGACGGTCCTTCTGATGAAACAACTGTACATATCTACCCAGACAATTTGGGCATGTATCGAACTGGTGGTACAATCAATAATTCTTCAATTAATTTTTTAGTTGATACCGGTGCCACTTTAATCGCGATGAGCTCTCGTCATGCCAATCTATTGGGAATCAATTATCGACTCAATGGTGTAAAGTCAATTGCAGCGACCGCGTCGGGCAATGTTCGAACTTATATCGTTTCACTGGACAAAGTGACGGTTGGTGGTATTACATTAACAAACGTGAAAGCTGCTGTCATAAAAGGTGATCATCCAAGGCAGGTATTACTCGGCATGAGTTTTTTGAGCCGAATTAAATTCGTTAATAAAGGTAAAGCATTAACCTTAATTCAAGATTGACAATTGCACAAGATACAATAAAGAGAAGACACAACATCGACATAATTCTCAAATTTCTATACGTTAGCTTACCCCTATTACTTTGGCTATTATGTTCAGCATACCTACTTTTGCATATTAATTTCACAAGCTGGGTAAAATATATTTATGCACTTTCTTTTTTTCCTGTGCTACTATTTATGGCACTTCTTAGTATATTGATTACCGCCTATTTATCACCACGCCTCTTGATTATAGTAAGCGAATTACAAGCAGGCACATGGCTCACTACTTTTCTTTCAATATTTCCTTTTGTCGTCGCAATGGCCATAGCAATTTTCGTCAATTACGCCTGGTTTTTATTAGCCAAGTACTTTGATAATAAAATTTCTACAAAAATAGCATGAGAAAGCTAAGCTCTAAATTCGATAAAGATTGATACAATTTGTTAATTGTTTATAATGAATTTATTAAAATAAATACATATCGGAATTAACAATGGCAAACCAATTTGCTGGACTACCAAACGGCTTTTTTAAATTTATTTCGGATCTTAAAAAAAATAATAATCGAGATTGGTTTAAAGAAAACAAGCCACGCTATCAAAAACAAATCGTTGAACCGATCATTGAGTTTATGCTGGCAATACAACCCAAAATTGCAAAAATCTCTCCACACATTATCGTCAAGCCCTGGGCTCACAATGGTTCCTTATTTCGAATATACCGAGATACGCGATTTTCAAAAGACAAAACACCCTATAAAGAACATATCGCTTGTCATTTTCGACATGAAGTCGGCCGAAATGCACATGCACCTGGCCTCTACGTTCACTTTACTCCCGGTGAAATCATGTTCGGCGGTGGGATCTGGATGCCAGACAGTGAACATTTAGCAAAAATTAGAAATTCTATTATTGATAACCCAAACGCCTGGGCAAAAATTAAAAAAAATAAAAAATTTATTGAACTAACTAAAGGCATACGCGGAGACAGTTTAGTCAGAGTACCACGCGGCTATCCGGCGGAACATGTGCATCTAGAAGACGTTAAACGTAAAAGTTTTTTTGCGATGCACACCTCAACAATGAAAATAGCCAAATCACCCGATTTAATTAAAGAAGTTGAAAAAACATTTAAAACCATTAGTCCTCTACTCGACTTTATTGCCTTTTCCTTGGACTTGCCTTATTAGCCTAAAGCATTAGCACCGGACCAAGGAAAAGTACTATTTTTATCACTGCTGTCCCGCTGTGTTGAAAATATTTTATGAAACCTAGCTAAATAGGATTAAATTGATAGAGTTACTATTCGAGACATGAGGTGCACTAAACACTGAGTTTTTAAAAAATGGTATAAATACGCAAAATTATCCAATGTAAAGACATGAAGTGTCTCTATGGAATTCCTCGTTGCGAGGTGTGATCAGCGATCACACCAGAGCAATCCGCCTAAACGTCATGAGCAAGCTAGGCTTGCGGCCATCATGGCCTCCGCAACTCACTTCAGAACCGCCTTCGGCGTTTCATCAAGTACTTCTTGAACTCGCAAGCTCGTTCTGGTCGTAAGCCCATATATGGATCCACTCCGTTTGCAAGATATTTAATCATTGATGTGAGAGGAAATCATTGCTCTCATATATCCGGCCTGTGAGTGGAAGATTTTTAATTCCTGGCCCTGATGGTTATCTGCGCTCATCATCCGTCCGGCCTGTTATGGCCCTGGGCTTTGGCAGGTTTTGAATGAGCCGGTACTGACCTTAAGATCTTTCTAATGAAAAAATAAATTCGCTTTAGCCCCAGTTTATTGAATAT